>JAJRSR010000110.1 GCA_024278695.1 Planctomycetota bacterium
CCTCGAAGACCTGAAACAGCACCGCCGCTGCCGCGTCGCGTTCGAGCCGATGATCAACGAGTTCAACGGTCGGCGTAGCGTCGAAATGCAAATCCTCGATCTACAATTCCCCGATTCGTAGCCAATTTGGGTGGCTTCCGAAGCGCTGGTCTGCCCCAACAAGATCGAGGAAGCACGTTTTGTTAGTAGGAGCAGACGGGTATCACTTCGGGTTGGGTTCAGGCAATGATTTTTCTTGGCGGCTTTTTGCTCCGGTTCGTGTGTGTAGCAGAGGACAGTTCATCTTCGTACACGGGCGTCAGCACGTTTTGGTCAAGCCAGCGAATGACCGGGACACACACACCGTCTCCAAAGCCAAAAAGAGACTGGATCGTATTGTCGGCGAGTGTGAAATCGGGTGCGCCTTGGAGCCGCGCGTATTCGCGCGGCGACATCCAGCGGAACCGAACGTTGCCGTCGTGGATTAGCATGACGATCTGCCGTGCGCTCCCACCCCTAGGTGTACGCAGGCACCCCGCCAAATTGTCAAAGCGGACTTCGGCTCGCATCTCGTTGTACCGACAGCGACGGTATACGGTTCCAATGTGTGTGCCGCCCTCTTTGATTCGGCGTTTGACTTCTTTAAGGTGGAGGTCGCTGAGCATCTTGTAGTGTTTGTTCGTTGCAGCTTTGTCCCACCAATCTTGATCGTTGTCGGTGTCGATGATGGATGCTATTGAGTACTTGGCTTGCTTAGGAGGTTGAAGGGCAAGCGTCGCCCATCCTGTCGGGACTGTTGTCTTGGCCATCAGCCGAAGGAGCGAGTCGGGACGAAGCGATCCTCCGTTGTCGATAGCGGATTGCCAAGCGTCACCGAAGAATTCATTACGCTCCTGCCGGATGATTCGGGTAGATTTCAAAGAGTCGTGGAAGGCAACCACAAACACTCGAGGACGGCTCTGTGGAACGAACGACTTTGCATCTAACACGAAGCAGTCGATCCAGTACCCTTCCGTCGCGAGGGCGCAAACTGCCTTGACGAAATCTGCGCCGCCCTTTGACGTTAGAAAACCGGTTACGTTTTCCAGAATGACCAAACTTGGTTTGCGTGTGTCCAACGCTTGAAGAACGCGGATAAACCCGAAGTACGTGGAGGACTTATCGCCTTCGAAACCGTGGCAATGTCCCGCAAGGGACAGGTCAGTGCATGGAAACGAAGCGGTTGCGAGGAACGGACGTTCGTGAATTTCCTCGACGATCGTATTCGTCTGCCACACATCCTCAAGATGGAAGTAGGGGCTAGGACCGAAGTGCCCTTTGTACATCGCCTCCTTCTTTGGGTCGATGTCGTTGGCGTAGACGCAGTTCCAACCTGAGCCCCTCAGTGCCTCATGGACAAGACCGATCCCTGCGAAGAACTCGGCGAAGCGTTTGGTTGGAATGGTCTGACGCATAGCTGCTCTCGGTCTGCCCACCAGCCTGGGCAGACATCGTATCTGTCGGTCTCCTGAAAGGAAAGCCGCCTTGGCTATGGTACTCATAGTCCGTGGACTGATCAACACCATACGGGACAATTCCCTGTGATGGTTAAACGCGATGTACTCAAGGCGTTCGGCGAGTGTGTCCGGGAGGCTCGTTTGCGGCAGGGTTTGAGCCAGGAGGGGCTGGCCCGCCTCGCAAGGATCGACCGTACCTACATCGGTGGCATCGAGAGGGGCGAACGCAACGTGGGTATCAGGAATGTTTACCGAATTGCGGAAGCGCTAGGTGTTCCCGCTTCGGACCTTTTTCGTGAGGGGAACGGAAATGCCTGACAGCGAGCCCCTTCGTCGGATTCTCCAGCAAGTGGAGTCGGCCAAGGCTGAACTTGATGCCTATGGGCCTTCGTGCATCGACTGGTATCGTCGCGCCGTCGCTGTGGTGAACACGTTCGTACCTTGGCTCGTGCAAGAGGCACCTGGGCTGCGGTTGTACGTTGAGGAAGTGCTTAGTTCTCCAGTGCAGCTTCGAGAGGCATGGGTAGCGATTCACCCTCGGATCGATGCGCCTGCGGAAGTCGCCCGTATTCACGAACTGCTTGATCATGAGCAAATTTTGCTTGAATTCATTGCGGGAGATACGGTGAGTATCGTGGTGACGCGACACTTGCTTGCTCACTTTCCAGGTGGTGCTCTTGCCGGGAACAGCAAGAGTGATTATCCCGACCTGTTCCTGAAAACCAGCGACTATTCGAGGTTGCCGGTACGAACGCGTCTCACGAAGGAGATTGGTGCCGCTGTTCGCGGACTTAAACGGCGACCGGTTCGGGTGCCCGATGGGCTGGAAATAAAGACGTCGCGGAATAACGCGAGTATCGACTGCCACTACCCGCATGTAGGTCTTCACCTCATAGTGGCGTTTGCGAGGACGGAAGGGCGTACGGTGATTGACGATGTCCTCGCGGCGTTCCTTTGTCGCGCCGACTACCGAATTACGAAGCGAAAGACTGAGGCGACAACGGTGAAGGCTTCGTTCGGGCGTACGCAGTTCATTTCACTCCTGTGACCCCCGCAATGGGCTGTGGAGATCGGGATACCTAGTGACCAGAATCCTCGCTCATCTGGTACGAGACGCTGTGGGTCTGTTTTTGAGCATTGACCCGCCAAAACCCGGCCACTTGATTCGTAGCTCGTTGGTGCTTAACCTTGAGGCGGTCATTTGCCTGAAGTAACTCCTGGGCATACCAGCCGCATAGCCCTGGGGCCGGACAGCTCCTGGGCTCTGTGGGGTTCTGGTTTGTGAGGTTCCGATTTATTGGCGGATCGGGGGTTGGTTTCGGTGAGTAATGGTCTACGCGGCCGCGCCCGATCCTGATGAGCAGAAAGTGTGGCTCAAGGGGATTTCGGTCACTGGCGGGGGTATCATCGGTTGATACGATCCGCCGTGGCGGACTCACCGGTGGTGCGGTCCGGATAGCACTCGTGTGAAGTAAGACTAAGACGCAATAGGTGAAGCAAGCATGGCATTAGGATCTCTGCTGGCGTTGACTCCCGAGTTCGGCATGTACACAAGCCCGATGAAGATCGGTGCAGTGGTGCTGTTGCTCGTAGGCTGGGCTCTATGCGCGCAGTGGGTCGATCGCGATACGGACGTGGTCAAGACGCAGCGTGAACAGTGGAACTTGATTGTCTTGGCCGGCGGGCTCGTCGGCTTTGTGTTTCTGTTTTTTGGTCCTTGGCAGGGTAGTTTGTTTCCCGTGGGTATCGGTGGCTTCGTCGGTATCGCCGGTGGTGCGGTGTTGTTTTATGTGATCCACCGTAACGGCCGCGCCACCCCTGCCAATCGGGTGTTGACCCTGACGCATGCCAAGCGTGTATTTAGTCGCAGTGGTGAGAAGAAGGTAGCTGGTCCTGCGAAGGGCATCCGCGTGATGATCAACGATCACGAAGGCGATTTCATTGAGCCTCCGAGTGACGTGGATGACGCCAAGGGTTACGCCGCCGCTCAGGATTTTCTTTACGACTTGCTCTGGCGCCGGGCCGAGGACATGGACATGGTGGCGGGTAAGGAAAAATACCGTCTCGTGTTTCGGATTGATGGTGTTGCGACGGAACATAAAGAGGGCATTCCTCCAGAAACCGGTGAATTGTTGGTGCGGTACCTCAAGAAGATTGCGGGTCTCAACGCCGAGGAGATTCGCCGACCCCAACATGGTAAAATTGAGGCGGGTTTGCTTAGCAAGGAGGGTGGTCCCGGTACGGTTGAGGTTCATACCTCAGGGACGACGGCTGGCGAGCGTTTGCGGTTGAAGATTCAGACCGGTCCGGCGCTGCTTCGGTTGCACGAATTGGGCATGCACGAGCATCGGCAGAAGCGCCTGGAGACTCTGCTTGGTGAGTCGAACGGCATGGTTCTGATTACCAGTCCGGTCGGGCATGGGCTTACGACCACTGAGTACGCCATTGTACGTAACCACGACGCCTATATCAATAATATCCACGCGATTGAGAAATCGGCGCTTGTGGAACTGGACAACATCACGCAGCAGCTCTACGAGGGCGCGAACACGGATGTGAACTTCGCGAGGATGCTACAGACGGTGCTGCGGCGTGAGCCGGACATTGTGATGGTCGGCGAGTGCGAAGACAAAGACACGGCGCGTATCGCGATGCAGGCCGCGGCAACCGACCGCAAAATCTATATGGGCATGAACGCGAAGGACAGTTTTGACGCGTTAGAGCGGCTGCTCGGCTGGGTGGGCGACAACGCACTGGCTGCGAAGGGGCTGCTTGGTGTGACGTCGCAACGCTTGGTGCGTATGTTGTGTGTCGACTGTCGCGAGGCGTATGAACCCGATGCACCAACCCTCAAGAAGCTCAACTTGCCGACGGATAAAATCGAGCATTTTTACCGGCCACCGAGTGAGCCGAAGCTGAACCGTCGCGGCAAGGAGATCGTGTGTGGGACATGCCAGGGTACCGGCTATGTGGGGCGCACGGGCATGCTGGAGTTGTTGGTCGTGGATGACGCCGTGCGTGGCCTGATCCAACAGGGCGCACCGATCGATCGTATCAAATCCAAGTGCCGCAAGAACAAGATGTACTATCTACAGGAAGAGGGCTTGCTCAAGGTCATTGATGGTACTACGAGTATGAACGAAATCCTGAGAAGTATCAGAAACGGCGACAAGTAGGAGCCAAACCGACCATGTGGGTGCCGCTGATTTTTATCATATTGCTTTTCGCTATCGTGTTCTTCCAGTCCACGCAGGGCTTGTTCAGTGCCATGATTATGATGGTACTAACGCTTTGCTGCGCCGCGTTTGCCTACGGATCTTATGAATGGGTTGCGGTCGAGTATCTCGCCAAGTATTGGAAACCGGACATGGCGCATGCCATCTCGTTGGCTGCGCTCTTTGGGGTGCCGCTGCTGATCTTTCGTTTGATTCTCGACAAGCTCGTGCGTCGGTCGTGCTTGCTTCCGTATATGATCGACAAGGCTGGCGGGGGCGTTTGTGGCGTCGTGACCGGGTTTGTGATGGTTGGGGTTGCAGGCACCGCGTTCCAGATGGTACCGTTTGGTACCAGTGCCATGGGGTTCTCGCGGTTTGATCTTGCCATTCGAGAGTCCGGCGTGGGCAACACCACCCCGCCGCCCGACATCACCGCTGCCGATCGCGGGCTTTGGCTTAGCCCTGATCGTTTCGCAACCGGTGCCGCCACCATGATGTCCGACGGTGTGTTTAGCAGCCAACAGAGTTTCTACCGGGAGCATCCCGATTTCCTCCAGGAGATCGGGTGGGTAAATACGATCAATCCGGCCATCTCGCGTTATGCGCCTCCGGGCAGTCTCAAGACGGTTTCTTCGGAACCGGTAGAGGTTGTGTATCGTTTGATACCGGGCGATGACAAGAAGAACATTGCCGAACAGTTCGAGCCTATATCCCCACAAAGCGGTCTTGAGTTTCGTATGGTCCGTGTGAAGTTCTCCAGTGATGCGCTCGATCATAACAAATCGCATTTGTTCTCGTTGAGGCAGTTTCGGCTCGTGGGCGAGGATGGCGGCGTCGTGCGGCAGTTTTACCCCATCGCGACGCAGCACACTGAGGCTTCGGCCATGATCAATCGCCATGTGAGCCTCAAGCGTTACCGATCCGATGATTGGCCCGTTGTCGATGAGCTTATCACGCCCCGAAGTGATCATCTCGGTGAGGTTGAGTTGGTCTTTGAACTACCCAAGAGTTTTGACCCTGGTTTTATCGAGTACAAACGATCCGCGCGGGCTAAGGTGTCATTCAGTGCCGGCGCGCCTGTTGGGGCTGGGAACCCCAAGGCTCCGGGCGAGACGGACGCTGGTAGCACGTCGGCGGACGGGGCACCGAAGTCCGAAGCATCAACCTCGGATGGTGCCGAAAAACCAGCCAGCTCGCGGCGGCGGTCACGGCGATCGCGTCGGGGCAGTAGTGATGATACACCTGCGGCGCGACGTGGCGGCAATGTCCGTGGCTTCACGACCATTCCCGGCGCGTCCGTATTTGGCGACCGGTTGCCGTTTGAGGTAACCGCCTACCGTGATCTTAACAACACCGACGTGTCCAACGGCGCGCTCGTTGGCGGGCATTTCAGAGCGGATGCCGCAGACCAGGAAAACGGAAAGGACGCGCCCATTGCCACGCTTCGCGTTCCTGAAGGCAAGCGGCTCTTGCACCTGAACGTGGGGCATCTCAACGCCCGCAGTACGCTTGGGCGTGCGCTCAGCAGGGCGGTGGCCGTAGCGCAGAATTATCTGGTGACCGACGCGAACGGTGCCACCTATAGGATCGTAGGCAAGTACGCTCTGGCCACCGTCAACGGGGAGCGTGTGTTTGAGGTGCAGTATTTCCCAAACCAAGCCGGTACGGTCGGCGGGCTCGGCAAGTTTGATCGCATCAAGGAAGACGATCTCAAGAGCGGTGATGAAATCGTCCTGCTGTTTCTGGTCGATCCGGGTGTGAAGCTCGTGTCGTTCAGTACCGGTGGTGCCGCCAGTCGCGCCGATGATCTCTCCGCGGAAAACCTCGTGGCTCCTGAGTAGCTTCGCCTGTGCATCCTGGCGTTCGGCACGATCTGGTACTTGCTGGTACTTGCTACGATCTCGCTGGTTCAGGCATGAACTGCGCTGGCACTTCTGCTGATCCCGTTTTGGCCGATAGGTAAGCCGCGTCGATGGTTGCGAGCGTGGCTATATGCCCCCGTGCAGGGGTGCTCATGCCGCTTTGTGCCATACCACCCTGTAACTCATGGCCGAACGTTTCCACGCAATGTCGAACTGCGCGCGCCAAACAGGCATCGGCCGGGGCTTCTTGCCCGCTGGACTGCCTCAAGGTGGCGGTGCCATCCGAACCGACCAACGTGAGTTCCCATGTTTCTTCTTCTGAGCCGCGCCAGACCGCGAGCGAGCCGATTTCGCCTCGACTAAACCGAAACGTTACGGTGGCCACGTCTTCGGTGTCGTGGCCTTTGGGGGAACCCGGCGGCGTTGCTGATCCGCATTCGGCGTAGACCGACTCCGGGAGCCCCAGGATTGTCACCATCGCATCCACCGCTTCATATCCCGCATGAAGCAACGCGCCACCACCCGCACGCTGCGCATCCCCCCGCCAGTTGGCCACGGTCTGTCTGCTTTGCACGCGGGCGTGCGCCGCGAACAATCGGCCCGTGCGATCGAGAAGCGTTTGCGAAGCTTGGCCGGGCGGGTGCGCCTGCCAAGTTCGTGCCGCTACAAACGGACAGTTGGCTGCTTCAAACAGTTGCACCAAGTGCTGTCCTTCGTCCGTAGATCGGACAAAGGGTGTGTGGTGAAACACGGGCACCCCACGCTCAGCGGCCAGGGGTAACAGTTCAAGCGATTGGTGTGGTGGCAGCGTGACGAAGAGTGCGTCGATCGGATCGCGCGTCTGCGCGACGACGAGCGATCGACAGTCCTCGAACACAGTGGCGTCCGAATCCTCGCAGGCCCGTCGCACACGCTCGGCGTTGCCGTCTGCGATCGCCACCAATGTAAACGCCGCGTTCGTGCGAAGGGTGTCCAGATAGACAAGACCCACGCCATCCAACCCCAGCAATCCGACGCGCAACGGACTCATGCACTCGCCTCAACTGTAGCTTCTTCGCCACGCCAATGCGCGATCATGGGTCGCAGGGCGCACGCCACCTCCGCTTCGGTTCCGCCGGCGAAACGCATGATCGTACGGTTGATCGGGGTCTTTGCGTCCGGGTGTAACAGACGCGGCAAGAAGTTGGCGACCTGCTCCTCATCGGGCAGAAGCGCCTCGAAGCCCACTTCGACAATGTCGATTGAGAGTTCGAAGTAGTATTTCGTATCCAGCCGATCCACGTCGTAGGTGCGGCTTCCAAAGGGGCCAAACGCCAGATGCAGCGAACGCGCGTCCGCCGTCACGCCGACGCGCCCGGGCCACAGCGCCAGCAGAAGCCATCGTAGCCCGAGTACGATCATGGCGACGCCTGCCAGCGCGAACGGTATGAGCAGTGCGATCATCGCTACGGTGACGATGGTGCTAGCGCCACCGGTTGTGCCGAGCCGCACGTCCGAGAGGATGTGCCAGGAAATCAGCCCATGTACGAGCGCCGGTGCCAGCCAGACGGACGATCTCGCAAACGCCCGACCACGTGCCGCGGGGACAAAGGCGCTGTTTGTAACCGACGATGCGGTGGCTTCGTGGTTGGTGATGTCGGCGGGGTTGCTGTCGGCTTTGGCCATTGTCTGTGACGCCTCGCGATCCGGAGTCGTGTCTATACGAACACGCGGCGATTGTAGACGATCCATTCGACCAACAACAGCGCCAGCATGGCGAGCACGAAATAGGGCCACGCCGGTTCATTCACCGCCACGGAGCCGGCCTGAGTCGTGACCACGTCGGTACCCAGTGAAAGCGTAGCCGCCGGTGCCACAAGGCTCTCTTCGGTGCTAAAGAGGTTGACGGCGAACGTGTCGTGTCCGCTAACGCCGGGTTCCACGCGGTAGGTGCCGACGTTTCGGGTGCTGCCGTAGTGCAGCGTCTGGTTGGCGGCGGGTAGGTTTCCGTCGTCGGTACCGTCCGGGCGATGCACGGTGACGAGTGTGGTACGGCGGGGGAGGGAAAGCGTCACGGGTTCGCCCGGTTTGATGCTCTTTTTTCCCGTCGTGGCGATAGCCGCGGCGAGGTACTGTACGGCGTTGTGCATGAACACCACGAAGTCCGGGTTGGCGATCCAGTAGGTGTTGAGCACGTAGCTTCCGCGATCCTCCGTCATCAGGCCGAACGCGATGATTAGATACTGGCTTGCGTCGCGGGCCAGGTAAGACATCACCGGTGACGTGGCTCCGTCGATCAGCGTGACGGATTCTTTGGGTAGCTCTAGTCGGAGCCACTCAAACACGAACATCGCCTCGACCGACACGTGCCGCAAGATGGGATGCGTCTCGTCCCAATGAAAGATCACCTCGTCGTCGATCGTGCCGACGGACTTCACGCCATCGATCTCAGGCACGCTGCCCCAGAACATATAGTTTCCCTGCGGCAGGCGCTTCGTCGAATGCCGATCGAAAACCACGACATCGAACCGGCTGCGTTCGCCGTCGGCAATCTCCTCGATGGGGATGCTTTCGTATTCATCAGGCCTCATTCGCGTGATCTCGACCGAGGACTCGGCCAATGCACCCGCGAGTGGGTCGAAAAAAGGATTCGGTTCGGCCACGATCAGCACACGCGTACGCGCGGGAGAGGGCACAATAGTCCACGCGCGATCATCCGCAGGGAGTGCGTCTTTCGTTCGGAGCACAACCTCCACAACCCCCTCGCCTTCGAACTCGATCTCGTCAAACGACACGACGCGCGTGCTGTTGCCTTTCGATGAGCCCTTTGCCCCGCGGCCTTGTTGGGTTGTCTCAGTCGCCAGTCCGGGTGCCAGCGTGATTGTCTGAACGTCGAGCAGTTTTTCGTCAACATAGACGACGGCATCTACCGTGACCTCATCCGGCCCGAAGTTGCGAACGGTGGCCGTGACCTCCAGGAACTGCGGCCTTTCGTAGTGGCGGCGTGCGTCCATCGCGACCATGCCGATGTTGTCGCTGCGTTTCCCAATCAGGGTGACACGGATCTTGCTCACATCAAACTTCTGCAAGGAGACCTTGTCCGCGTCCTGGATGCGACCATCCGTGAACAGCACCACCGACGCCGGCGGGGCGTTGGAGCGGATTTCCACGTCCGGTTCGTTCTCGCGGCCGATGATCATGTTTTGCGTGTACGCCTCAGCCAAGCTTAGGGCTTCACCGAGGTTCGACGTGCTCTGCGTCGGTTCGATCGAATTGATCTTGCGGGCGAGCGCCTCTTTGTTGGTATCAAACGATGAGATGACGGTGGCCCGATCACAAAACGCGATCACCATGGCCCGTGCGTCGTCGCCCATGTTTTCCACCGCGCGCTTCGCCTGCGTCTTGGCGATGTCGAGCCGCGTCTTGCCGCCTTCTTCCAAGACCCCCATCGAGGCCGACCGATCGACAAGCAGGATCAGAGAATCTTCGTGTGTTTCCACCGTTTGGAACATCGGCTTGCCCAGGGCGATCGCGCCGAGAATCAACACCAGCAGTTGGAGCAGTAGCAGCAGGCTGCTGCGCAGTTTCTGAAACGGTGCGTTCACGCGCAGGTCTTCCACGGCCTTCCGCCAGAGCAGGGTGGATGAGACCGGCTTGGACTGGCGCTTGAGCTTGAGGAAGTACATCGCCACAAGCGGCGGTACCGTCAGGCCTGCAGCAATCGCGATGGACGCAGGGCTCAGGAAATTCATGGTTGCAGGTCTCCCAGTTGTGCCCGATTCATTTGACGAGCCCCCGCTTGCGGAAGTAGGAGAGAATAATCTGGTCGAACGGCACCGCCGTGGACGTGAATAAATAGTTAATGCCGCGCCGCGTGCAATACTCTTTCAGCCCGCCGCAATACTCCTGCAAGTTGTGCTGGTAACGGTTGAGCAAGGCGCGGCTCACGGTGACCTCGGCCGCGTCGTCGTCTTCGATGTCGGTCAAGCGGAGGTCACCCGTCAGCGGCGGGTCAATCTCGTCCGGCGAGAGCACCTGCATCGCATACACGTCATACGGTCGGCTGAGCAGGTAGCGGAAGCCGTCTTCGTAGCCGGATTTGTCGAGAAAATCGCTGATGACGATCAAGATGCCGGACTGCGGGTGTCGCGCGGCAAATTGCTTCGTCGCCTTGGGCAGGTCGGTAGTACTGTCGTATTCGATACGTGAAAGAAACTCGATAATTTTGAACATCAGCCGCCGCCCACGCACGCCGGCCAGTTCGTGTTGCAGCCCGTTGGCATAGGCGTAGAGGCTGACGCGGTCATAGTTGATCAGTCCGATGTAAGCGATGGCGGCCGCGATGCGCCGCGTGTAGAGCGACTTGCTCGGCTCGCCCCAGTCCATACTCTTCGAGGCGTCGATAATCACGTTGACGTGCAGGTCTTCCTCTTGCAGGAACAGCTTGAGAAAGAGTTTTTCCAGCCGGGCGTAGATGTTCCAGTCGAGAAAGCGCAGGTCATCACCGGAGACGTAGTTTCGGTAATCGGCGAACTCGACAGACTCCCCGCGCCGCTTCGACAGCCGTTCACCGTGCATCTTGCCCGCGAAGATTTTCTTGCTGACAAACGCCAGTTGATCCAGCTTGCCCATGAAGTCTGGGCTGAGCAGCTCGTCTGTTTGAGATGTTGGGGTTCGTGCCACAGTTGCTCTCTTGTGCTTTGCCGTGCCGTTTTCGCGTCAGTCTGCCGTCGCCTTACGCTACGGCTTCGGCCATGGTCGGCGTTTTCTCCAGGACCTCTCGGAGCACGTCGTCCACGCTGATGCCCTCAGCCTCACCCTCGAAGTTGAGCAGCACGCGGTGCCGCATGGCCGGTAGGTATACCTGCTGCACGTCGGAAAAACTGGTGTTAAAGCGGCCGTCGAGCAGCGCCTTGAGCTTGGCGGCCAGGGTGATCGCCTGCGCCGCGCGCGGGCTCGCGCCCCAGCGCACGTATTTGTTCGTCGCGTCGATGGCGTAGTCGCCACCGGGGTGCGTTGCGATGGTGGCGCGGATGGCGTAGTCTTGCACGTGCGGGGCCATGATGACGCGGCGTACCAGGTTTTGTGTCCCCACAATCTCATCTCCGGTCATGACGGCTTTGATCTCCGGCTTGTACCCGGCTGTCGTGCGATCGACGATGGTTTTGAGTTCGTCCTTCGTGGAATAGTTGACCACCAGCTTGAACATGAACCGGTCAAGCTGCGCCTCCGGCAGCGGGTAGGTGCCCTCCTGCTCGATCGGGTTTTGGGTGGCCATCACGAAAAACGGCTGCTGGAGCTTGTAGCTCGTGCCACCAGTTGTCACTGAGTGCTCCTGCATCGCTTCAAGCATGGCCGACTGCGTCTTGGGCGTCGCGCGGTTGATCTCATCCGCCAGGATGATCTGCGCAAACAGCGGGCCCTGTTCAAACTTGAACGACCGTTGCCCGTATGCGGGGTCTTCGGAGATGATCGTCGTGCCGATGATGTCGGCCGGCATGAGGTCGGGCGTGAACTGGATTCGAGAGAACTTGAGGTCTACCGCCTGCGATAGCGTTCGGATGAGGTAGGTCTTGCCTAGCCCCGGCACCCCTTCGATCAGCACGTGCCCACCGACGAACAGCGCCGTGAGCACGCCGTCCACGATCGTCTCATGCCCCACGATCGCCTTGCCGATCTCGGCACTAACCGCTTCGTATTTTCCGCGAAGTTCCTCGGCCGCCTTGGCGACGGCGGGATCCACTTGAGATGCCATGTTCGCACTCCTTCCTTCGTATTCGTCATCGCCGCCGCGAGGCAGCGCCGGTCTTTCAATCACTCACTCAGTCGTCAACAACTTACTGGGGCATCGGGTGGCCCATGGCTTTAACCGTGGGGCACGAATCGAAAACCGTCATGTTTCAAAGTTCCTAAGCTCCTACTCCCGAACTTAACACTCGTGTTACCCAAGCTCCCAAACCCGTGCCTTAGAGCCTCGCAATTCGTGTCCCCCACCTCTAAAGAGGCGGGCCACCCGCCGTGCTATTCCTGCCTCCGTTTCTTCGCACGCAGCAACCGCGATGTCGTATCCGCATCATCTTGATCCCCAGTCGTGCGTGGCTTGGGTTTGGGCGGCGCGGCGTCCTTCACGGCTCCGCCCAGCGCCGCGCCCAGATCGCCGGTTGGCTTCGTGCTCGTTGGTTCACCGGCGTCGTAGTGCTGTTTCGGTTTTCTAGGTACGGTTGGCGTTTGCTCCGTATCCAGCCGGTGCAGTTTTTCGCTGCGGTCTTCGTCCATTTCCTCACGAACGCGGTCGCGCGTGCCTTTGAGTTGTTGCAAGGAGGCCGTGCTGCGGTCTCCGGTGTGTGCCAACGCGCCCACGCCATGCGTCATGAACTCAAACACAGAGCCGATGTACTTAAACCGAATGGTCCACCCGACAAGCTCCGCCAGAAGCACGGCCCCGAGCACGCCCCAGCCGTAGCGAAAGTCCAGCCCGAACAGCAGCACGACCAGCACCACAACCTCGACTGCTACGGAAAGCGCCAGCCAGCTAGCCAAACGGCGCACGGCCACATCCAATAAAAACGCCGGAAGCAGCAGCCACGCAAGCACCCATTCCCACGCCGGTCGCCGCGCCTCGACCGGCGGCAGGTCATGCCGAAACACATCGCCCGTGGTGGCGTCGGCTTCGAGAAAGTTCCCACCGGTGACGTCGGCCACCTGTCGCAGCAGCGGCTCGTTCGGGACCAGGTCGCGGTACTCCGGTGAGAACGGCACCGAAAGTCCGGTCCGAATCGTACCGAGGTAGCGATCTTGATCCTCGATCTGAATGCTCGAAAGGTATTGCCCGGCCGTCTCCACGTCGAACTCGGCCTGGTAGTTTCCCGGTCCGTGTTGCGTAAAGGTTAGTGTGATCGGCTTGTTGTCCGGTCCGATGACCTTCGCTTGGAGGTTGAGGTTGTTGAGGTAGGACGCGTCCTTATCCAGTGCGTCAATCACGATGCGCCCGCGGCTGCCTTCGATCTTGGTGTAGGTGTCGAAGTTGGCCGGCGTCTCCTGACGCATGGTCCAGCGAATCAGTTGCGACCAGAACTTTGCGTACTTGCCCCACTGTGTCCACACGTCGCCCCAGATGGGCCAATACCCGCTGGTGAACGCGACCGTCTTCCCCAGCCCGTATTGCCAGTGGGCGAGCACGGGGTCTTCGCCGTCATCGGTCGCGCGGATGATCGGAATCATCACGTTCGCGCTGGTCTTGGGTGAGGTCAGGACCATGCCGCCCAGCAGCGGGAACTTTTCTGAAGACGCATCCACACCGCCGAGCAGATCACTGAAGGTGTGAAGGATCTGCGGCTGAAACGGCTCGTCGATAATGAGCGGCCGCCGTACGACGGTGGATTCCTTGACGAAGATCTGCGGTAGCTGCTTGGGGTTTCGGGCTGCGTAGAACCTGCCGCCCGTGGCTTTGGCGATGTTGCGCAGCGTGCCCTGCATGACATGCGCCCCCCAGCCGATGGCGATTGTAGAGACGGAGATTTTGTTCGCGGCGTAGTCCTTCAGCAGCTTGGGGGAGGGCTGTTGGGCGTCACCATCGCTGAGGATGATGACGTGTTTTTGGGCGGCGTCTCGTCCGCGACCGGCCGTCAGCTCGCGGTACGCCATCCGCATCGTGCTGTCAAAGTCCGGCATGTCGCCGATTCTCATTTTGTCGATCGCGGCTTTGACGGCACTTTTGTTGGTGTTGAGGCCCAGTGGCACCTCCCAGGTGTTCCCGCCGGGAGAGAACTTGTACGCCAAGACGCCGATGTAGTCGCGGGAGCTAATCGTATCGACGGCCCGTTTCGCCATCTCTTTGCCCCAAAAGTCACCACGGGGGATTTCGCAACTGTGCATAATCAGCACGAGTGCGCCGCGCGGGATCACGCGTTTGTGTTTGATCTCAAACGTTACCGGCATGATTTCTTCGACGGGGCTACCGATCCAACCACCCGCGCCGAACGATTGATCCCCGCCGAGCATGACCAGTCCGCTGCCCATGTCGCGCACGTAGATCGTCAGCTCTTCCTGCTGCTTTTGTGTGAAGGTTGCGGCCGGCACGTTGCTCAAAATGATTGATGAGTAGTTGATCATCTGCAACAGCCCGAACGCGCCCAGGCTCGTCGCCGACACATGGTCCACTGGAACGTTCTCGCTGCGCAGCGCGTCCACGAAGACCCGATCGTGCTCCGAATTGCCCGACACCACCAGCACGCGGCTCTGCCCCGTCACAAACGTAAACGCGCTGGCCGTGTTGTTCATGGAGACGGCGTCCATCGTATCACTGTCAGGGCTAAACACCGCGCGAAACGTTTGCGCGCCGGATTCACCGGCGGGGAGCTTGATGAAAAACGTGTTCTTCCCCGGGTTTAGCGCCACGCGGCTGCTCGATTCGGGAAGATCGACGAGCCGATCGTTGTGGTACACGGCGATTGTCCCCGTGACGCGCTCGTAGCTGTGGATGACCATGCGTAGCGGAAGTTGTTCGCCGGGGTCTGCATGGGTCGGGGCGATCAGCCGGTCGAAGTACACCTCGTTTCGGTGTTGATACCAAAGCGGTACAACGTCAATGGGGATGCCGTAGGTCCGGGCACGGCGCGCCTCGGTCAGCACGTCGCCCATGTTGTCGTTCCCGTCTGACATGAGCACGATGCGCTTCGTGGCGTCGTGCGGGAACATCGCCATCGCGAGCCGCAATGCGGAGGCGACATCCGTGCGGTCGGTATTGGGCATGATCGGCAGCCGGCCCGGCGGCACATAGTAGCCGCTCATCGGAAGCTGCTGGAGGTACGCGTTTCTCGCGAAGTCGATCAGCCCCACACGATCATCCGGGGGCATCTCTGCGGTGACCTGGCGAATGAAGTCTTCCTGGGCGGTTTGCTTTTCTTGGACGCTATAGGAGCGGTCCATGAGAAACAGGACGGTCAGGTCATCGTTACGCTCCACATGCCGCATCCGCGCGAGACACAGCGCCGCGAGTATCACGACCGTGCTGCGAACCACCAGCGCGGCCACCCGCCGCGCCGGGTCAAGTCCGGCAAGGCTTCGCCGCGATGCGATCACGAGCAGCGGGACCAACGCGAGCAGCCAGAGCCACTGCGGCTGCTCGAAATCAACTGGAAGGGCGGTGAATAGGCTCATAGTTTAATGACTTGAACGCGATAGTTTTCTGAATCGGCGATGTATACGCGTCCGTCGGTGCCGCTCGCCGCGCCCCAAGGCGAATGCAGTGCGCCGACCCGCCGACCCGGCTCACCCCACACGCGGAGCGATTGCCCGTCCTTTGAAAACCACTGTAACCGATTTCCTTCATACTCACACACGAGGATCGTTCCCTCCGGCGTGACCGCGATGTCGTAAGGGTACCGTAGCTTGCCGCGCTCGCGTCCGAATCCGCCGAACGTGGTGAGAACCTCCCCGTCCAGTGAGAAACGCACCACACGATGGTTGCACGCGTCCGCAACCCAGAGCGTCTGCTCGTCGTCGATCTCGATCCCAGCAGGCCTGGATAGACGCAGCCCGTGGATCGGGTCCGCACCGATCACCCCGACGAACTCAAGGTCCGGTGACCACTTCGTAATCCGGTCGTTGCCCTGGTACTCGCTCACGTAAATGAAACCGAGCGCGTCGAAGGCCACGTCCGTCGGCAGCAGGAACTCTCCGTCGCCGGTGCCCTGATGCCCGAACGAGCCGATCGCTTGTCCATCGGGATCAAAAATACTCACCCGGTGGTAGTGTGTGTCGGCCACAAAAATGCGACCGTCCGGGTGAACGGCCAACCCCACCGGCTTGCCGTCGGCGGTCTCCGGCATGACCCATTCGCTCAAGTAGTTTCCGTCAGTATCAAACCGCTGGATGCGCCCGGCCTTATCGATTACGAGAATGCGTCCGGAGCCGTCCACTGTGATCGCCCGAGGGTAGGAGAACTGGCTCGGTGCCAACCCCATGCGTCCAAACGTAGCCACCACGCCGTCCGGAAGCGAACTCGGCCGCTCGCATCCGGGAAGACAGGCGAGTGCAGCCATCGCGAGCACGAGTAGTGATCGCGCCGCCACACGCTGCGCAGGATGCTGGAACGCGGCGCGAGCGTGGTTATGGTTGTGGTGCAAACCCGACATGGGTTAATCCGTATCAGGTTTATTGGGGGCTGGTGGTGCGTCATCGCGATTTTTTGACTGACGTTTCATCTTGTCGAATGATTCCTGGACATTTGAGAAGTAGGATTTGACGGCCTTTTGATACTGGCGCGGGATCCGGTCACGGCTGATCCGGTCGCTCGCCTCGCGCTCGGCCGAGCCCATCAACTCGACGAAATCGGTAGTCACCTCACCCTTGACCTGCTCACCATCAATCAAGAACTGCCCGATGATCGCGCCCTTGGTGGTTTGCACTTTGCCGCGCTCCGTCTTGAAGCTGACGGCCGTGGGTTCTTGTTGTGACAGTCCGCCGCGTCCCTTCCCAAGACCGCCCATGCCCCGACCCTTGCCCTTGCCTTTTCCACTGCCCTTGCAGCTCAAGCTTTCCTGTGCTTGGTTCAGGGTGTTCATCGTTGATTCGAGTTGGGTCATCTCTTGTTCGAGTTGTTCTAGCTTGCTCAGTTGATCGCTAGCCTCCGAAAGTCCTGCCGCTTCTGCGCTCATCTTGCCGGAAGATGCCGCTTGCGAGGACTGTTGCATCGCCTTGGCAAGCTGTTTCGCCATGCCACCGGCCTGTTCGTTTTGTTTGATTTGCTTGGCCAGCTTGGAGGCGGTTTCCTTGCTCACGCCGGTTTCTTCCAGCGTTTTTTTGATCTGGTCGAGGTCTTTCTTCTTCAGGGATTCGAGCACCCGGTTGACGTCTTCCTTTTTGATTCCGGCCTCGGCGAGTTTTTCCGCCAGCTTCTCTGCCAGTTTTTCATCCGCCGCGATCTTTTCCAGTTGTTTCGCCAGTGCGTCAACCTGTTTGCTCAGCTTCTTGACAGCCTCTTCGTCCTTGTCACTCTTCAGTGTGGCTAGTTGCTCTTGAAGCGCTTTGACCTCTTCCTTCGCTTTCTGGAAATCACCTTGCTGCAACGCTTTGGTGAGCTTTTGGGTTGAGTCTTTCTCGGACGGTGGTGCCTTCAATGTGCGAAGCCGCTTACGCATCTCGCGCATGGCACCATACTTGGTGTCGCCGCGCTTCTTCTTAACGGCGTCTGCCAGGCTGTCGATTTTCTTAGCCGCCTCATGCCGGATGTCGTCGGGGCGCGTGAGCGAGCCGCCGGACTTAGTGTTTAGGCGTTTCGCATCATCTTTGAAATCTTCGAGCACCGGCGTCGTGTCGATCAGGTCGCGAATTTCCTCCATCTTCCGCTTCACGGCGACTTTCGTTTCCCGCACGGAATCTTCGAGGTCTGCGGTTTCCTTGGCCTCCGTGGATTTGAGAAGCCCGGGCGTAATCAAAAACATCAGCGCCGCAAGGATGATCGATCCGACACTCGCGGCCAGTGCCTTGGGAACATGAAACCGAATGTGCTGCCGCGCGGAGATCGACAAACTCAGTTGTTCGGCATCAGCCACGACCGCCTTCGCAAACGGATCATCCGCGCCCACGCAGTAATGCCCGGTGCTCAGCCGTTCCTTGAGCCCGGCCGCAGCGTCTAACGCCGCGGCCGCCCCAACCGCGTCATCACGTAGGACAATGGCCCAGATGAGAGAAGCGATGACGGACGTCCCGGCAATGCCGCTCCCAATCACCAGCAACGGAATCGGCAGATCGAAGAGCCGCTGGACCAGGACCGTGACCGCGAAGAGCACGCCGCCGACGGTGATGGATCGGGTGATGCAACTCAACCAACGGTCGATCCCCAGGCGTCGCTGCGCGGATCGGATTTGCTTCTCCAAGTGCGTCATCACGGGCTCCCGGTTTGTGGCGGTCGTATATGCCCCCGGCCTATCGGGGCGATCGCACCATCATAGCGTCCAATTGTCGGCGACGCTTGTCCGATTCCGTCGCCTAGCTCAACGCAGACGCTCTGAAACTTTACCGTTTCGCGGCATCCCCATAGTTGTGATAGAATACCCGCCAAGGGAGCGCGAGGCGACGGGCCGAGCATGGCTCCACCGCGATTATGGACTTCTGCCCCGAGGGGCACGCAAGAGGCACAGGCTCATGCAACGTTTCACAACCGGTTCCGACGTGTTCCGGCCAGCTTTGTTAGCGTCTGAATCACCGCAAATGCAAGCCACCGCCCGGTGGAATCGCCCCCACCCGGTTTGGCGCGCATGGGCGTTCATCTGGACCTTCGGGTGCTTCGTGCTGTTGTCGCCTGCTATTGCCCAAAACACGGCCGATTTTCAAGCGAAAACCGCTGATTCTCAGGAAGCTGTTGGTGTTCAGGAAAGCGGTGATGCCCAGTACGTTCTCGTTGAGGGGCAGATTACCGACCAAATGGGCAGCGGGCTGGGTGAGGTGATGATCGTGGCGTACCCGGCGGGGAAATCCGGGGAATCTGCCGAGCCGTTGGCCAGCACCACCACGGACGCCCTGGGTGATTTTCTGCTATCCGCCCCGAAACTGTTCCAAGGTAAAATCACAGTCACGTTCACGAAACCGATGTTCGCGACGCTCACGCGAGAGGTTGAGGTTGGCGGCGAGGATCTTCCGTACCTGGGTGAGTCGCTTCACGGTGATCTCACCGTCGCGGGTCGCGTGCTCCACGGGCTCACCGAGGCCCCGATCGCCGGCGCTACGGTCGAGGCCAGCACCTACGAGGAAAGCTGGACCGCCACCACCGATGCCGACGGGCGCTTTGAACTCAAGGGCGTCTCGCCCGGCAGCGGCGACATGACCGTCTCGGCCAAGGGCTTTGGCCGGGAGCGCGTGGTGATTCGCCGGTTTCTCGATGCCCAAACGCTAGAGCTGCGCCTCAAACCGGAACGCCTGATCCACATCAAGGTGGTGGACGCAGTCGGAAAACCGGTGAAGGGCGTGGTCGTTGAGTCCTTCGATCGCGAGCATGACGACACGCGTAGCTTTGCGACCGACGACAAAGGGCTCGTCTCAGTGAACGCCGTCCATTTTGATACGAAGTCGCTCTCGCTTCGCTTGACCCATGAGGACTACGTGTCGGATACGGACTTTTCACGGACGATCTCGTTTCCGGAGGGCAAGACCGTTTCGAAGCACCGGCAGACGATCGCACG
>JAJRSR010000111.1 GCA_024278695.1 Planctomycetota bacterium
GACCGGGCCGACACCAGCCGAATCCCGCCCGGCGGCACGCCCAGCTACTCGACCTTTGCCGTTCGCAGCGGCTGGCAAATCAGGGATAATGTCGATCTGACCGTTGCCGTGGAAAACATTGCAGACAAGGATTATCGAATTCACGGCTCGGGACAGAACGAACCTGGCAGGAGCCTGAATGTTGGCGTGAGGGTTTCGTTCTAGCTGTTTTCAAAATGGTTGGGGCTTGTCTCACCTCCTAGCCAAGGCGGGATTGAAGGGGGCTGATTCGGCAAGAAAACCTCCCCCAGCCCCTCCTTGTGAAGGCGGGGCGCAATACCGAACGATCTCAATGGACACAGCCGGTCTTAACGAAAACAGCACAAGCGTTGCGATGATTTGTGAGCCGATGATGGCATGAGTATTCGTAACCATGAACTTGCCCTTGGTCGAACACCCCGAACGGTAGTCAATGTTGCGGGCATGAAGTTGCCTGTGGGGGCGGTCGCGTTGGGTGTTTCCGCCGTGGTTCACGGAGCGATGCTCGCCGGGTTCACCGTCATTCCCTGGACGTCTGTTCAGACGGCGCGGCCGCAGATACAGTTTTCACAAGGTAACAGTGCGATCCAAGTTCGGATTCTTTCGACGCCGGTTCCGGAGCCGCAGCATGAAGTTGAGTACAAGGCAAAGGCCGATTCGGTGCAGATAAAGGATGTGCGGGTTCCGGACGCGCGTGATGCTGCGGTTGTCGAGACCGAATCTCACGTTGATGTTGAACGCGAGCCACTATCGACCGTTGAAGAAACCTCGGATGCTGCTTTCAGCCTTGCCGCGCCGCAACCACAACTGATTGAAGAAGTGTCGGCCGTTGATGCTCCCTCCGATCGGCCGGTCGGTGTGCGTGATGCTGGTGTTTCGGAGATCGAAACGAGCGTAACTCCAACTGAGCCGTCCGAGGCAACCGGTCGACTCGAGCGAAAGATTGTCGTGCCACCGCCGGTGAAGCAAGCACCCTCTCCGAAGGAGCCGACAAGAGATCAACGTCCACCAAACTCACCGCCTGTTGAAACTGAGCAGGGCGTGAAGACCGGTGTTGAGGTGGTCAATCTGCCGCGACCCGTGTATCCGTTGATTTCTCGGCGGCTTGGGGAAGAAGGTGTCGTTTTGTTGGAAGTGGAAGTGTTGCCGAATGGACATTCGGCGCAGATCACTGTGGTAAGCGGGCCGGGGTATCAACGGCTACGCGAGGCGGCCATTGAGGCGGCCAGTCGGGCGAAGTTTCGACCAGCCACACGAGACGGTGAGGCTGTCCATGATGTCGTGCGGATTCCGTTCCGATTCTCATTACGCTAGGTATTGCATCAATCGGTTGAACGCAGCGCTTCGTCCCCAACCCTTCGGGCGTACCCGAAGAATGGGGCACCGCTGCCGTCGAGCATTGACCTCCTTGTGATCGTCAGGCACGTTCCTTTCGAGCTAGCAGCGAGTAGAACACCGGAAGCACGAGCAGTGTTAGCATCGTTGATGTCAGCACGCCACCGATGACGACCGTAGCGAGGGGACGCTGTACCTCCGCACCGACGCCCGTGTTGAACGCCATGGGCACGAAACCCAGGGCGGCCACCAGGCCGGTCATCAGGACGGGGCGTAGACGCATCAGGGCTGTTTTTTCTATGGCTTGGCGCATCGCCACACCTTGGTCGAGCAAGCTCCGCAGATAAGACACGAACACCATATCGCCGAGGACAGAGACACCGGACATCGCCACGAAGCCGACCCCCGCTGAAATACTGAAGGGCATATCTCGGAAGTACAGCGCGAAGATACCTCCCACGGCGGCAAGCGGAAGCGTCATGAAGATACGGAGCACATCTGTCACTCGACCGTAGGTGACGTACAGCAAAACGAAGATCAGGCAGAGCGCCAGCGGTACGACAAACATCAGACGGGTTGCGGCGCGTTCCAGATGCTCAAACTGCCCGCCGTATCGAACGAAATAACCCGGCGGGAAGTCTATCTCCGATTCGATTCGTTGTCGTGCCTCAGTGACCAGACTGGCTACATCACGGCCGCGCGCGTTGCATTGAACGACCACGCGGCGTTTGCTCCATTCACGATTGATCGTGGACGGTCCATCGACGATCTCCAATTCCGCCAGACGTGAAAGCGGCAGGCGTTGTCCCGAAGCGGTGGGGATCAAGAGGCTGGCGACGCGCTCCGGGTCTGAGCGGTATTCATCCGGTAAACGCACCGAGAGCGGGAAGCGAATCTGGCCTTGGCGAATCTCGCCGATGCGAATGTTGCCGATGGCCGCGATGAAATCCAGAACCTCGCTGGCGGGGACGCCGTATCGTGCGAGTTGGTCTTGGCGTAATCGAATCTGTAGCATCGGCAAGCCCGTGATCTGTTCGGTGACCGTATCCGCGGTGCCGGGAATGGATTTTAGAATGCGCTCGATCTGCCCGGCGATGGTTTTGAGTTGAACAAAGTCGTCACCAAACACCTTTACGCCGAGATCGCTACGGATGCCGGCCACCATTTCGTTGACCCGCATCTCGATGGGCTGCGTGAAGATGGCGCGCATGGCGGGCATGGTCGCCAGCTTGCCCTCCATCAGGCGTACCAGTTCTTCCTGTGTGTCAGCACTTTGCCATTGCGATCGCGGGTGTAGCGTGATGAACACATCGGTCAGCTCGATGCCCATCGGGTCGGTCGCAACCTCGGCCGTTCCCGTACGCGACCAGATGTCATCAATCTCGTCCGGAAAGCTCTTCAATAACTCTTGTTCGATTTTCGTGCCGTACCGCACCGATTCGTCCACGGAGACCCCGGCCAGGCGTACGGTGTTGATGACGATGGCACCCTCAGAAAGGCGCGGGATAAAGACCGCCCCGAGACTTAGCGAAATCCATGCGGCGCTGACCAGCGCGGCCGTAGTGAGGGCGAGCACCAACGCCTTAGCGTTGAGGACATAGCGGAGCATCGGCGCGTAGACCCGCTTCGCAAGACGGATGATATGTGGTTCCCGATCCGCAATTTTCTTTGGCAGGCAGAGGCTGGCCAAAACGGGCATGAGCGTGAGTGACGCAATCATTGAGCCGGCCAGTGCGAAAATCACGGTGAGCGCCATTGGGGAGAAGAGCTTTCCTTCGATACCTTCCAACGTGAGGATGGGCAGGTAGACAATCATAATGATGAGTTCGCCGAACATCGTCGGCTTTCGTACTTCGACGGCTGCGTCGCGCACGATCTCGATTCTGGATCGCCCGTCCTTGCTGTCTGCCAGATGCCGGACGCTGTTCTCGATCATGATGACCGAGCTATCGACAATCAGACCGAAGTCGATGGCACCCAAACTCATCAAACTCCCGGCGATGCCGACGCGAAGCATCAGGTTCCCCGCGAACAGCATCGAAAGCGGGATCGCCAGGGCCACAATCAACCCGGCGCGGAAGTTACCCAAAAAAAGAAACAGGATGACTACCACGAGGATAGCACCTTCGAAAAGATTCGTCTTCACCGTTTCGAGAACGTGATCGACTAAGTCTGTCCGATCGTAGACCGTCTTGACTTCCACATCCGGCGGTAGCGACATTCTCACTTGCGCCATGCGTGCCTTCAGGCGCTCGGTGACATCGCGGCTGTTTTCACCCATGAGCATGAAGCCCAGCCCGAGCACGGCCTCACCTTTGCCGGCGTAGGTGACGGCACCCCGGCGCACCTCGTGGCCATCGACGACAGCGCCGAGATCGCGCACATAGATGGGCAAGCCGTCCGTTGCGGTGACGACGATGTTGCCGATCTCTTCGAGGGTCGTCACGAAACCGATACCCTGGACGAGCAACTGCTCACCGGATCGGGTAATGTTGCCGCCACCGACATTGGCGTTGTTGCGACGGAGCGCGTTGAACAAATCCAAGAGCGACAGGTCGTACTTTGTAAGTTTTGCAGGATCAACGACAACCTGATAGTGACGCTCGTGGCCGCCCCAACTGTTCACCTCTGCCACGCCGGAGACGCTGCGAAGCTGCGGCCTGATGATCCAGTCCTGAATCGCACGCAGGTCGCTTAGGTTTTTCGTGTCGCTGGTGAGTATATAATGAAACACTTCCCCGAGCCCCGTGGCGACAGGTCCCATCGCGGGTTGCGACAACCCTTCGGGCAGTTGGACGGTGCTGAGGCGTTCCATTACCTGCTGGCGGGCGAGGTAAATGTCGGTGTCGTCGTCGAAGATGACTGTGACTTGGGAGAGACCGAACTTGGAAATGGAGCGGACTTCGACAAGCCCTTTCAACCCGCTGATTGCTTGCTCGACGGGAAACGTGATCTGCTGTTCGATCTCGACGGGCGATAGTGCCGGCGCGACGGTGTTGACCTGAACCTGTACGGGGGTAGTGTCAGGAAACGCGTCGATGGGCAGCCGCGACAGCGAGAAAGCCCCGGTAACGGCGAAACCCAAAGCGATCGCGATCACGAGAAAGCGATGCCGGAGTGACCAGTGGATGACAGCGTTAAGCATGCTAACTAACTCCCCAGCTTCACGTCGCAACAACCCGCACCGATGTTGGACTTTAGGATTTCGGTCTTCATCAGGAAGCTGCCGACGGTAACCACGGATTCACCCGGAACAAGACCTTCAAGAATCTCCACATGACCGTCGGCGCTAGCCCCCAAGGAGACTTTGCGCGGCTCAAAGAGTGTCTCATCCTGCTTGACGAACACGAGCTGGCAGCAGCCGTCGGTTTGGACGGCATTGTTGGGGATGGAAACGACACCATCGTTGTCATGAATGATGATCCGCGCCAGCCCGAACATGTTAGGGCGGAGCAGGCCGCTCTCATTCGGGAAGTTGGCTCGGACTTTGACGGTACGGGTTCGGTCATCCACCGTGTCACCGATCCATGCGACTCTCCCGTCGAAGGCGTGACCAGGTAGACCGTCCACCGTAAGCAGAATTGGTAGGCCGACACGCACGAGCGTGAGATCGCTTTCGCGCAGATCCATCATCACCCACATCATTGAAAGATCGGCGACGCTGTAGAGGGCGTCCTTCTGCTCAACGACTTCGCCCACGACCGCGCGTCGTTCGACGATGCGACCTGCGGTCGGGCTACGCAAATCGTACCGTGACAAGGCCGCGCCTGATTCACTTCCAATCGCCGTCAACTGGGAATCACTTAGACCGAGGATACGAAGCTCGCGCGCGACCGCATCCAGCTCGCTCTTGGCCACCTTGAGCGTTCGCAACGCGGCCAAGCGTTCACGCTCGCTGTCAAACGTGACGGCCTCGTGCGTGGCATGGAAGCCGGCCTCTGCCGAAACCAAGTTGCTCTTGGCCTTATCCAAGTCTTGTTCACTACTGATTTTCTTGTCGAACAATGATCGCTCCCGTTCGAGCGTTGAGCGAGCCAACTCCAGTGCGGCATGGGCCTGAAGCAGGCGGCTTTTGGCATTGCCGACCCGTACCTCGTTGAGGTCGCGCCGCACCTCATGGGAAGGATTGGAGGCCGTGCATACCGCCAACATCCGTTGCGTCCCGCGAAAGATCGTATCCACGCGTTCGAAGTCAGACGTGGCTAGCGAGTAGGCTTCTCGAACCCTGATGTAGCGGTTCTTCACTTGGCCGAGCGCAGGACTCTCCAGCACAGCGAGAAGATCATCAGCGTTGACCACGCTTCCGATTTCGACGGGAGCTTCGGTCACGACCCCCGATACACGAGGGGTAATCCTGACAAGCCGTGTCTGATCGAATCCCACTTCAGCTAGACATTCAATCGTGTGTGACAGGCGGCGCGTTCGGACGGTCTCCGTCTCGATACCCGCCTTGTGCGCCGTGGAGCCGTCAAGAAAACGAACTTGCAAACGATCCACCTGGCATTGGCTATCGTTGCTTCCCGTTAGTAACCGACGATTCGGCTCCAGGCGAATCGAGCTTGGAGCGCCGTTGTTACGGCGGGTTTGGGTTTTCGGTCTCAGCGCGTTCCAGGTCGCTCGGACTTCCGGATTGCAGAGCGTGCATTGCGATTCAGGCAATCCGTGCGCGACGCACCAATCGTTTGTCGCCTTGAAGCCGGCCACCAATGAGGCATCGCATCGGGTGCAAACGGATTCCGGTACACCATGTTCCGCGCACCACGCGCCCGTAAGGCTGGCCTGCCGCTTACCGGGAACCTTCTCGATCATCCTATCTGATGCGTCACCGCTTTGGTCGTTTTTCCGATTGGCCGGGTTGAGCTTGGCCCATTCCGCCTCGACCTCCGGATGACAGACCACGCACTGCGATTCCGGCAGGTCGTGTGCGTTACACCAATCGCCTGCCTCTTTGAATTTCACCGGCGAGGCCGCGCACCGGGTGCAAACCGACTCCGGCACGCCGTGCCCTTTGCACCAGCCCAGATCGAGCGTCGGCTCGACGGGGCTTGACGCAGGCCCAAGTGCCGGCTTTACGACGTCTTTTGCGGGCGGTTGACTAATCGCAACAGACGGCTTTTCGTTTCCGGGGTTCAGCGCCGCCCATTTTTCGCGCGCTCTGGGGTTGCAATTCGTACACTGTGACTCAGGCAGGCCGTGTGCTGTGCACCAGTCCTTTCCCGCTTTGAACTTAGCCACCAACGACGCATTGCATCGTGTGCAGACGGACTCCGGCACACCGTGTCCGGCACACCAGCCTTCTGACATGTCAACCGGAACCGCGCTGGTGTCGGGGCCGATCACGGTGGCTGCGGTGGGCCTCGCTTCGGGTTCATGGCCTTGTTGGTTTTCCTGCCCGTTTTTCTCGCTACAACCGTTCAAGGTCGTCAACGCGAGGGTTGATACGATCAACGCCACACGACCGGCATAGTCGCATAGATTGTTCATCATCTTTCTCCTTCTGTATTAGGTTCGAGCCGTATGGCCATCGCAATGTTGGGCGGCGGTTCGACTACAAAGTTTTCGCTGGTACTCGGAATCAGGGAGTAGGCCAATGACTGACAGCACAAGCGGCAACCCAAGTAAGAGGCACCCCGCGAGTGCAGGTGACGCCAGAGCGTCGGGTCAGAAATCAGATAAGGCGTGGTCGATCAGAAGGGGGGATAGGGACGCGTTCGCCCGTTTGCGTTGTGTCCAGATTGCGCGAACAGTGCCGAGGTAGCAAGAAAGCGTCGAATGGTGTTTGCGCCACGATGATGGTTACGGCTGGCATGACGGTGAGGCCATCTCCGTCTGTGGGCTTGGAGTGCGTTGACACGACGTTGCACGATTCCGTACAGGAATCGCAATCGCGCGGCTCGGAAGATTCCGTACCATCCGGGGTTTCTTTTGGTACTTCGCAAGGGCAGTCGTTAGGGCATCTTTCCGGGGTATCTCGCGACGTCTCATGCCCCGGTACTCCCAGCGCACAGCACTCGACAAGGATCCCCGCTCGGCAAAGCGTCGGCATCCCCACAAAGCTCCATGTAATGGCAATGAGCGCAATAATCCGCATGGTTCCAGTGTATACAACGCCCCCGCGTGGGTCAACGAATGGCAGGATGTTCGCCGTATCTGTGGCGTAACAGCATGATCCTACGCGGGACCTACCTGATCGGCGGCCACGGATCGAAGGCACCGTACGCGTACCCTAATATCGGACGATGTTGGAATACAATAGCATCGCCACGCGCAGCGGTCACTTCGGGCTCATAGTGAAGGCGTTATCAAGGAGCCACCTTACTCGACAAGTGGCTTGATGGAGCCCACGAGTGTTGTGCCATTCGGCTTTTCGATCTCGATCCACCACATCACGTTTCCCGGCAGCGGGTTGGGCGCATTGGCGTGTACATTGTAGTTGTCGCTAGCCTCTGCGTACTGCCCCTTGCCAACGAAGGATAGCGTGCGGTTTTTGGTGCCGAGCCAGGCACGTACGATCGTCGCTCCGAAGTCACGGTAGGGGAGTTTGACTACGAGATGACTCTCTTTGCCCGCCTGCACTTCACCGTGCCCCTGTAAGGCGGCAACCTCCAAGTCTCCGATCATGGCCGTACCCAGTTTGATCTCGTCGCCATGATCGTGCCCGCCACCATGCGCGTGATCACCATGCCCGTCGCCATCACCATGATCGTGGCCGGCGTGGTCGTCGCCGTGGTCGTGCCCAGAATGATCATCGCCGTGATCACCACCGTGTGCATGTCCAGTGTGATCGTCACCGTGATCGTGGCCGTCACCCTCCGCATGATCACTATCGCCGTGCGATCCCTTTGGGGCGGTCGAAGTTTGTTTATCTTTGGCGGCATCTTTCTTGCAGCCCAAACCCATCGCAAGCACAAAGGCCAAACTCAAGGCCAGTAACATTCGAATCATATCCGTTTCCTTTCGCTTTCCATCGAATCATTTTGCCGTGGTAGCACGATCAGGCTGTGGTGCGCCAAAAATTAGCGCGTAGCCCGCCGGTACCACGACCAGGTTTAAGAGCGTTGAACTCACGAGTCCGCCGAGCACCACAATCGCCATCGGCGCCAGAATCTCGCTGCCTGGTTCTCCGATAGCCCACGCGATGGGTAACAAGCCCAACACGGCGGTCAATGCCGTCATCAAAATCGGCACGAGTCGCTCCTGAGAGCCTACGATGATCGCCTCGTACATCGGCTTGCCCTCTTCCTTCATCATCCAAGTGTAGTGGTTGACGAGTAGGATGCCATTTCGCACCGCGATACCAAACAGCGTCACAAAGCCCACCATACTGGCAATCGAGATTACAGGGGCCGAGTAGCGTTCCCCAAAACCAAAGAGCGCAAACGCGTTGCCCACCGGATTATCGGTGGATGAGATGAAAATGGCAACAATGCCGCCGATGAGGGCAAGCGGCAAGTTCACCATAACCAACAGTGCAGACCGGGTTGATCCGAACGACATGTTCAGGAGTAACAGCATCAGAATCGCGACGCCGCCACCCATCACAAGGATCGTCCGCGAGGCTGACTGCTGCGCCTCGAACTGTCCGCCATATTTTGCCGAGTAGCCGTACTTGGCGATGATGGGATCGACGCGTCCGCGAACCTCCTCAATCAGGTCCCCCAGGTTGTATCCCTCAGATACATTGCAAGAGATCACCGCCTTGCGCTGAGCGTTCTCTCGCGAGATCAAGTTGGAAGCATTCTCGATTCCAATGGTAGCCACTTCGCTCAGCCGAACGAGGGCACCGCCGCGGCCACGCAACATGAGCGATTCAACATGCTTGATGTTCTGCCGGTGCTCTTGGGCTAAGCGTACGACGATGTCGTAGACCTTAATGCCCTCATTCACCACGGCCACCGTTTCTCCAAAAATGGCGTTTCGTACTTGCTCTGCCGCCGAAGCAGGCGTGAGCCCCCAGCGGGCCAGATCACCGTGCCGGTATCGAATAGGCAAGGTTGTTATCATCACCTCGCGGTTAGCAGCGACGTCTCGCGTGCCCGGCAGCGGCTCGATGGCTGCTTCGATTTCCTTGGCGATCTTCCTCAAGAGTTTGAGATCTTCACCAAACACATTGATGGCGATGGCCGCTGGCGTACCCGAAAGGATGTGCGACAGCCGGTGTTCAATTGGCTGGCCGATGGTCGTTGTGATCCCCGGGACTGCGGAGATGATTTCGTCAATATCCTTCCGGACTTCGTCGCGGTCAAACGTCGGCTCGTAAGTAATCTCGATCTCACTGCTGCTTACCGGTTCAGCGTGTTGGTCGCGTTCGGCACGCCCTGTACGACGAACCACTGAACGGACACCGTCAATGTCAGACAACCGCTGCTCAACGCCTTGGGCAAGCCGGTCGCTTTCCACCAACGAAGTGCCGGGGGGGGCCATTAGAAACACGGTGAAGGTGCCCTCATTGAACTCCGGAAGAAAACTCGTGCCAAACGTGCTGGCGAGCGCGAGACTTGCGACCGTCAGCATGAGGGAGGCTGCGACCGTCATCTTTCGGTACTTGACCACCATCTCCAAAGTGGGGCGATAGATTCGCTTGAGCCACCGTACAACGAACGTTTCCTTTTCCGATTCACTGCCGAGCTTCCCGTTGAGCAGATGCTTGCAGAGCGCCGGCGTGAGCGTCAGGGCGACAATGAGTGAAGCACTCACAGAGAGTACATACATGATACCGAGCGGACGAAAGAACCGGCCTTCGAGGCCTTCAAGAAACAACAGTGGCATGAAGACGATCACGATGATCAACGTGGCGAACATGATGGAGCTACGAATCTCGTTGCTCGCAGAGAAAATGACATCGGCACGGCTTCGTTGCTCGGCCTCAGGTAGGCGGTTGTTTTCCTTCAGTCGGCGGAACACGTTCTCCACGTCGATGATCCCGTCATCGACAATGACGCCGATAGCCACGGCAAGCCCCCCGAGCGTCATGACATTGATCGTTTCACCTTGCCCCCACATCACAAGCAGCGCGATGGCCACAGATAGCGGGATCGCGGTTAGCGTGATGACTGTCGTACGCACGTTCATCAGAAACATAATGAGAACGATCGACACGATAATGGCCGCGTCCCGTGAGACGGCGACGACGTTGTCCAATGAAACAGTGATGAAGTCTGACTGCCGCATGACATGGCGGTTAAGCACCATCCCCTCCGGCATACCGCTCTCGATCGAGTCAAACGCTTCGTCGAGGGCATCGGTCATGGCCAGCGTGTTGGTTCCGGGAGCTTTTTGAATGCTTAAGACCACGGCCGGGGTGGCGCGTTCTGAGGCGGTGCCTCGCTTCAGCGCGCCGGCCTTCGTCACGTTGGCCACTTGCCCGATTGTGATGGGGACACCGTCGCTGTACTTGATGATCGTGGCGCGAATATCTTCGACGTTGCGTACCCGTCCGGTCTGGCGCAGCGGGATTTCCAGCCCCTCGACGTTGAGCAGATAGCCGGCACCGGCGCTGCTATGCGACTCGCTCGCACCTTCGACCACATCAAGTACCGGAAGACCGTAGAGTCGAAGCCGATCTTGGTCGACGTTGATCTGGTATTCCGGTAGTTCGCCGCCGATCGCTACCACTTGCGATACACCGGCGACGCTCAACAGGCGGTTTCGCAACTCAAACTCACCGTACGCCCGCATAGTTAACGGATCAACCTTGTTGTCCGGGGAAGTCAGTGAAATCAACATGATCTCACCTGTGACGCTGGTAACCGGTGCGATCTCGGCCTGAACGGTTGTCGGAAGCGAACCTTCAGCGATCGTAAGTCGCTCGGAAACGAGATACCGGGCGCGGTAAATATCAACGCCCCAGCCAAACTCGACCCAGACAATGCCGAGTCCGATCGCACTCGAGCTCCGCACCCGACGCACACCGGGCAAGCCGTTGACCGCGCTCTCGATCGGAAACGTGACGTATTGCTCCACCTCGTCCGCGGCGTAGCCCGCCGCCTCGGCCATGATGACCACGGTCGGGGCGTTCAGCTCTGGAAAAACGTCCACGGCCATTCGCGGCACTTGGTAGGCTGCAAAGCCGATCGACAGTAAGGCGACAACGATGACGAGAGCCGAATTGTCAATAGAAAACCGGATAACATTTTTTAGCATGAGGGCGGCTCCTTATTCGTCTTCGCCAGCGTGGAATGTGCCGTCGGCATGAAAGTGCCCACCCTCCTGGCGTGCGCCCGAGGAAGAGCTTGCTAGCATGAGGGGATAAACGCCCGTCAATACGATTTCATCACCGAGCATGACGCCGCTTTTGACTTCGACCCATCGTCCATCGCTGGCACCAAGGTCGGCTGCGGTCCTAATCACGGTGTTACGGTCGTTCGGATCCCGTCGGAAGAAAACAACTTCGAGCCCATCGCGAATGATGGCGGTTTCTGGAATCGCCAGGACAGGCGAGTCGTCGTGACTCGCGTAGACTTCCAGATATGCCGTGACACCAGACCTGGCCCAGTTCGGGAGCGATTGCGGAACAAGGTAGACGGGAATGGTGCGTAGCTCAGGGTGAGCTTCGAAAGCAATTTCAATGGTGCCGTCAATCGTATCCTGCAAGTTAATACTGCCGCCCTGGGGTGGGACGATGCGCCCACGCTGCCCGTTACGCAACAAGTTGATGTCCGACTGCATGGCATCGCCGTGGAACCGTAATGCCGTCGGGTCGGCCGTATCAAGGACAAGGTCGCCTGTCTCGGCCCAGCCGCTGTTGGTGACCGGAATACGGTCCACCACCCCCGGAGCCTTGGCGTGAATGGTCAAGCGGGTGATCGAACGCCAAGGCGGGTGTGAACCGTCGAGGTGGGAATGACTATCCGGTGCGAAATCTAGGTCTTCACGAGCCATGCCCGTAAAAGAAGCCGCCGTACTAAGCAACACGTCATACTTGGCGTGTGCGGCATCAAACTCGACCTTCGCCGCATCGACTTCCGCTTTGAGACGCGGCAAGGTGTTACGCTCGTCAGCCAATTCGGATTCCAGGACCACCTGCCGCACGCTGGCTTCAGCTAGTTTGGCGATGCGCTGCTCAACGAATTCGACCGCCTTCTTCATTTCGTGTTCTTTCGCCTCGGCCACCGCGAGCAAGGCGTGACTTCGGCTCATGGCGTTCAACGCCGAAACCATGTCGCTCTGCATCTGTTGCCACTCGGGTGAGTCGAGGTGAAAGAGCGCTTGGCCAGGCTCGACCTTTTCGTATTGACGCACAAGCAACTCGATCCGTCCGGAAAGCATGACATGGTATTCGCGCCTGGCTTCCGGACGCAATTCAAACTGTCCGGGGATACGCAGCGTGCTTTGAACGGGACGGGCTTCCACTTTGACAAACGTGATTCCAAGGTTCTGTCGTACCGCTGCCGGGGTCGCAATGCGATCGCTATTGGTCTGCGCCGCCTCCTTGGGTTTCGCCTTGATCGGAGCGTCGCCCTTGTTTTGGCAACCCGGAATCAATATGGCAACCGCCAACGCTGGCAGAATGACCAACCCACAATACCTCAATCGTGTGTGCTTCATCATTGTATCTCTCCTCGGTCGGCCTGTGACTGTGTAACCAAACGAGGCCGTAGCATTTGTGAAAGGACATTAGA
>JAJRSR010000112.1 GCA_024278695.1 Planctomycetota bacterium
GTGCGCAGATCAGCCGACGGATCGCCGCAGACATGCAGCGCGACGCACGCGCACCGACCAGAACGCAAACCACGCGAACGCTCCACCACGAGCGGAACGGATACCCATTAGCCCGGTAATGATGCTACAGACTCTTTTTTTTGTTGAATTGAAGATGTTGTGTCGTACAATGATTCTGCGTTTCCATTCTCCCAGAGTGTGGCTTGTAGGGTGTGTCTGGCGATCGGGAGTTGGTCATGGGATGGTTGGTTTTCGTTTCTCTTGCGTGCCTTGTGGGTGCGATCTGTGTGCTGCGACGGACACAATCGGAGAATCATTCGCCGCGCGAACAAGCCAAGCACCAAGATCGGCACACTGCCTAGCGCGGTATTACGGCCGAATTCGGGCCTGATCGCCTCGTCATAGGCTTCCGTTACGCACCGGTGCCCATCTAGTTTCGTCCCACAAAACCATAACTCCCGTATTTTTTTATTGAAGTGTGTTTTCTTGGTTGGTATAATGAATGGGCTATGTGTTTTTTTGGTGACGGCGGCGCCTTGGCGACCTCGTCGAAGGAGGTGCTGCTTTCCCAGCTATGGCTCGCTCATTGCCCGCGACTTCGTTGAACGGCCACGTTCTTCTGCTTAACGCTCATTACATGGCCTTGTGCGTGGTCACCGTGCGCCGTGCATTCACCATGCTCTTCAAGCGTGATGGTGATGAACAACCCATGGCCGAGATCGTCAGCATCGAGGGTGGGCAATACGTCTCGTACGATTTTGATGATTGGGCAGAGCTCAGCGCCTACCGCAAGGAGTTCGAGCCTACCGATCACGATTGGATCCGCACCGTGCGGTTTGACTTGGCCGTCCCGCGCATCATCCGCGTGCTGGGTTTTTCCAGGGTGCCGCGTCAGCAGGTCAAGTTCAACCGCCGCAACGTCTTTGCCCGTGACCACAACGCCTGTCAGTATTGCGGCAAGCGGTGTAGCACGGCCGAGCTAAGCCTGGATCATGTGATCCCCCGTTCACAAGGCGGACAAGCCACCTGGGAGAACATCGTCTGCGCCTGCGTGAAGTGCAACGTGCGTAAGGGCGGACGCACTCCCGCGCAAGCCAACCTCAAACTCATCTGCCCGCCGGTCAAGCCGAAGCGGAATCCGATGGTGAGCGTCTCGTTTGACGACCAACGCTACTCCTCATGGAAGCAGTTCCTCGATCGTGCCTACTGGGATGTTGAGCTGAAATAGCGGGATGAAACTGAAGTAGTGGAAGTTGGCGGGTGCCCCATTCTTCGGGTACACCCGAAGGGACGGGCTGCAAAAAGCACATTTTCGTTTCCCACCCCTCGTGTCCCTGGAAGCGCATCCATGCTATCGGTATGTTGTTTGGTGATCCGAAGAATGGGGCACCCGCCTGCTCATTTTCGCTGGTTGGAGTGCTTCGATTTTTCCGTGCCCACACTATTGGCGTGCCGCGTTCGTCGATCTCGTGTACGATCACAGTCGTACTACTGCGAGGCGAACGGATGAACGACCGCGGCCACTTAACCACAGAACATACCAACGAGGCCTCTGCGCGCATCGATCGCATGTCGACGGCCGAGGCGTTTGATCTGATCAACAGCCAAGACGCCACCGTCGCGGCGGCCGTCGCGGCGGCGCGGGAGGATATCTGCCGGGCGATTGAGTTGGTCGTCGCCGCGTTGTCGTCCGGCGGGCGGCTGATTTATGTCGGTGCCGGCACGAGCGGGCGGCTGGGCGTGCTCGATGCGGCCGAGTGCCCGCCCACGTTCCTGAGTGATCCGGGCGTTGTCCACGGCATCATCGCCGGCGGAATCGACGCGCTGACGCGAAGCATCGAAGGCGCTGAAGATTCCCCGGAGGGCGGTGCGGTCGCGGTGGATCAATGTGATGTCGGCACCAAGGACGTCGTGTTTGGTATCACGGCCGGCGGCACGACGCCTTTCGTTCACGGCGCGCTGGCTCGGGCGAAGACGCGCGGGGCGCGGACGGTCTTTTTCGCCTGCGTGCCGTGGGATCAGGTGGCCGATGATGCTGATGTGTCGATTCGGGTCGTCACCGGGGCCGAGGTGATTACCGGTAGCACGCGGATGAAGGCGGGGACGGCCACCAAGATGGTGCTCAACGCGGTGACGACGATCAGCATGGTTCAAGCGGGCAAGGTGTACCGTAACCTGATGGTAGACGTAAACACGTCGGCCAACGCGAAGCTGGTGGATCGCGGTACGCGCATCCTTGAATTGCTCACCGGGCTTGACCGTGATGGTGCCGGTGCGCTCCTCGCGCAGGCAGAAGGGCACGTCAAGACGGCGCTGGTGATGCACGCTCGAGATACGGACTTAGCATCTGCCGCGGCGCTGCTTGCGAAGTACGACGGGCAGCTCGGTGCGATCATCGAGGGGATCACGAAAACTCAAGAAAGACCGACGCATGTATAGCGTGTTATCGCCAAGGAGGGCATTGATGGTACCGCAATCTCATCATATTGGTCGCGTTCGGGTTGGCCGTGCTTGTTGCGCGGCGCTGCTCGCACTGACATTCACCACAGGATGCCAACCCGGCATGAAGCGGTCGAGCGGTAGCTTCGGCAAGGAAGCGGTTCGCGCGATCTGGGTGACGCGGTGGGATTACAAGACGGCGCAGGACATCGAACGCGTTATGGACAACTGCCGGGTTGCGGGGTTCAACACGGTTCTTTTTCAGGTGCGCGGCGCGGGCACGGCGTTCTACCGGTCTCGGCTGGAGCCGTGGGCCGAAGAGCTTGGCGGTTGTGACCCCGGTTTTGATCCGCTTGCGGTCGCGTGTCAGACCGCCCACCGCCGCGGGCTCAAGATTCACGCGTGGGCCAACATCGTTCCCGGTTTCCGAGGCAAGGTGCCGCCGAGTGATCCGAAACAGCTCTACCACGCGCGGGCAAGTTGGTTTTGGCGTGATAAGTTCGGGCGTCGTCAGCCGCTTGGTTGGTATTGCAGTTTGAACGTCTGCTATCCGGAGGTGCGCCGTTACCTTCGGGATGTGATGCGCGAGATCGTCGTCGGCTATCCGATCGACGGGCTGCACATGGACTACATTCGGTTCCCCAATGAGCACAACAAGTCCTACCCCGAAGATGCTACCGTGCCGGACTACCCGCGCGATGCGCGTACGCTCGCGATGTTTCACCGTGCTACCGGCAAGACGCCGGAGCAATCACCCGGCGCGTGGACCGCGTGGCGCACGGCGCAGGTTACGCAGCTCGTTCGTGATATTCACGACATGATCGCCCAGGAACGCCCGCGCGTCGTGCTTAGTGCGGCCGTCAGCGCGAACACAATCAAGGCGAAGCGCCATCATTTTCAAGACGCCCCCACCTGGCTCGCCGAGGGTCTGATCGACGCCGCATTCCCGATGAACTACGCGGAAAGCGCGCTGATTTTCGACGTGCAGTTGCAGTCCTGGCTCGCGATGGCCACACCGCAGCCGATTGTCACCGGCATCATGTTCGACAAACGTGATCCGTCACTCGTCGCGGAGCAAGTGGCGCGTGCCAGTGCCGGCGGTCGGCACTTCGCCGCGTTTGCGTACAACTCGCTTTTTGAGAGATTGGATGATCGGGGGCAACCGCTTTATGACGAGCAGAGCGCCTCGCGTGCGGCGCTGAGGCGTCAGGTGATCCCGGCCGTGCACCGGCTGGCCGCGGATCGGGTCCCGCAGCGTCCCGTCTTACTGGACCGTAGCGCGAACTCGTACAGCCCATGAACGATAGCGAAACGAACAACAACGTCATAGGTATCGACATCGGTGCAACCACCACGCGGGTTGGGCTTGTTGCGTTTGATGCGCAGGTGCTCGCGCGCCGCACGGTCGCAACCCCCGATTCTGAAGCGTCGATGCGCCAATGGTTGACGACTGCGATCGACGAGCTGCTGGCGTCGCATGAGGTTCACCCCGTGGTGGCCGTCGGCTTGGCCGTACCCGGTTTGGTGGAGAGCGGCGGTGACACCATCACACGGTGCGTCGCGCTTCCCTATCTCGAAGGTACCTGGCTGTCGCGGGTGATCGCCTCCCACACGCAGTTGCCCGTCACACTCACGACGGACGTTGATGCTGCGACCTGGGCAGAGTGGCGGGCGATGGCCACCGCTCCGGATCGGTTTGTACACCTTCGTCTGGGTACCGGCGTTGGTCTCGGCTTCATCATGGAGGGGTATCCCCGGCCGGTCGAGGCTGGACGCGTCACGCATGCTTCCGTGCTCGTGGTTGATGATCGTGCGAGTGCCGCACCGTGTCCGTGCGGGCTGACCGGTTGTGTGGAACTGGTGGCCGGCAGTCGTGCGATCACCAGCGCGTCGCGGTTGCTCGGATTTGATGGGTTGGAAGCACTGCAGCAAGCGTGCGATCAGAGTGAGCCGGCCGCTATCGATCTGGTGGATACGGTCGGTCACGCCGTTGCCCACGCTGTGGGCAACATCACTCAGGTCTACCGGCCGGAGGTGTTGGTGGTTGGCGGCGGCGTTATGGCGGCGCTTCCCGTGCTGTTTGAGCGGACAGTGGCGGTGCTTCGCGACGCGCTGCCGCTGACAATCAATCCCGCCCAGCTTGGTGATGATGCGGGCATCATTGGCGCGGCAGCACTGGCTCTCGCCATTCCATAAGAACTACGGTCTGTGGTTCGGTCGTGTGCGCTATTCTTCGGGTACTCCCAAAGGGTGGGTCACGGGCCGACAAGAGAGGCGACGTTTGGGTTGTGAGCGTCGTACCAACTTCCAACGATGCTACAGTCACGTCCGGGGTCCGAGCCGCGCGAATTTCGTGCTACCGCGTGGGCTTCTTGTGTGAATGAGTCGCGGGTTATGGCTTGCGCTGTGACGGTGCCGGAATAATGGGGAGTTTATCAAACTCTTCTTTGAGTTTGCTCAGGTCTAGTTCTTCAAACAAGACGGCCGGGGCGATGACGCTGGTCGAGATATTGGATATAGAGTTGTAAACCTTCGGCTCGTTGCCGGCCGCGATGATGTGCTTCAGCGCGCGGTCGCTGATGGATTGGAACTGCAAGCCGCGCACCGGTTCTTCTCGTCCGTCTTCAGCGTGGACCTTGTACGCGTAGATCGGAACGCCCAATTGCGTGAAGCCGCCGCCGCTCATGGCCGTGATACGCAGTGCGTATTCCAAACCTTCGTCGCGGGCGGCCTCCAGCAGCTCGCCTCGGAGTTCTTCCGCCGGTACGCCGTCCGTGTCGTTGATGTAGACGCAGCCGACCGTGGCGTGCGCATCACCGAAGCCGCCGTTACGACCGTGCCCGGTAGAGCCGGTGACTTTGCGCGTGGGCGCGCGACCGGCCACGAGGTTTTTCAGTTTGCCACTCTCGATGATGGAGACGCGCGACGCGGGAACGCCCTCATCGTCAAACTCGTAGGCTCCGGCGAGCAGCTTGCCGCCGAACCGTTTGGGCCTCGGGTCATCGTAAACCTCGAAGGATCGCGGCAGCAGCCGCAGGCCGAGCTTCTTTTCGAGGGAGGGGCTACGCCACCGTGCGCCGATCGGCACGGCGATGGCCGCGACCCGATCCGCGAGCAACGCGTGAAACGCCGCGCCGGCCGCCTTTGCCTCGAACAGGACGGGACCGGTGAACTGTTCGAGCGGCTCGGCTTTGGTTTGAGCGATGAGTTTCTCGCAGAGCGCGTCGATGTCTTGCAGGATTTTATCGACGGGTGGCAGCTCGGAGATTGATTCGCAAAGGTAGGTGCGCCCGTCGAACAGGCGCATGCCGTCCTCGGCCTGAACCTCTGCGTCAATCTTCAGCATGCCGCCGAAGTCACTCGTACGTTGTCGTGAGCCTTCGGAGTTGATGAGCCAGATGGTCTCGATACCCGCGACAAACGTCACGTTGGCGTTTTGAATCCGGGGATGATCGTTGAAGCGCGCCGAGAGGCGTTTGAGTGTTTCGGTCATTTTCGCTTCGTCAAACGAAAACGTTTTTCGCGGTTGAATGACCGTGACGGCCTTACCGGGTACAAAGTCGGCCGGACGATCGGTGACGTTTTTTTCCTTGAGGTAGGCTTGTTTTGCGGTCAGCGTCTGCACGGCGCGCTTGTAGTCCTGATCCAGTACGAGCCAGAGCGCGTGTCGGATCGCGTTGTAGTCATTATCCAGCGGTAACGGTCCGCCGAAGCCAAAGCGCTGCCCGAAGTTGGTGTTGTCCAGTTCGTACGAGCCGACGTGGATACGGCTCTCGGCCGCCCGCGAGTGGTTGTGATCCGCGCGAACCAAGCCGCCATAGGAGGCGATCAACTGCGTGGTCTTACGCTCCAAGACGCGAATCTGAAGGTAATAAGGCTTGGGGAGGTCGTCGAGAGATAGATCGGTCATCGCTCGAGCCGTTTCATCTACGGCGGCGCGCATGATGACATCTTCCTGTGCTGGCGCTTGTGCCAACGTGCTGGGATCGAGCGAGACGATACTCGTCACGATTGCGATGACCGCGAGCTTGGGCGTGTAGACTGATGATGGTTTCACTGCGTATGGTCTCCTTGCGGTCGCTGGCCAAAGTTGGCTGCGATACCGGTTCGATTGCGATCACTTCCCGGTTGCATGAATCGGCGAGGGAAGAATCGGTGGTCGATCTTGCGAGCGTTGCCGTTTTTCGATTTCGATCGTCGAGACGAGAATGCTGGGCGAGATGGCCGACACCGGCACCCAGCCGGACTCCGCCCCGCACGACCCGTTGAACACGGCCGGGTCATCACCCGTGTGCGTGATCTTGGCGAAGGACGTCAGCGGCGTGCCGACCACATCCACGCCGCGGATCAGCTCGTCCGGCCTGCCGTCCGCAAAGACGCGGTACACCACGATCGGTAGCACCTTGAATGATTGCGGACCTTGCCTGCCGGTCATCGTGAACCCGCCGGAGATGTCCTCAAACAACAGGCCGTAGGGTTTGTCCTGCCGCTGGCATTCGGCGATCAACTGCTTGCGGAGCCCGTCGAACGTGATCTGCTTTTCTGATTGCACGAGCAGGTTGGCTTGCCGCGATACCACGGCGCGCCCCGACTGACGCCGACCGTGACCGTTGGATTGTGGGAAGCCATCGACCGGGCGGCGCGACATCAAGAAGGTGTTGAGCACGCCGTGTTCGACCAGCGCCACCCGTTGCGCCTTGACGCCTTCGTCGTCGTATTGATAGGTGCCCCGGAGGTCGATCTCTCCTTGCCGGGTCAGATTCGGATCGTCATACACGCTCAGAAATTCCGGCAACACCGGTTCGCCGATTTTTTTCGTGAACGTCTGCCCCTCGGTGACGTCCTTCTGTCGGTGTCCCTCGATCCGGTGACCGAAGATTTCATGAAAGAACACCGCGCTCGCCCGGTTACGCAGGATGGCCGGCCCCACATAGGGTTCCGCCAGCGGCGCTTCGCGCAACGCCAACACCTGCCGGATCACCGTGCGAAACGCTGCTTCGATTTCCGCGTCGTTCGGTAGTCCGTCCATGCTGCGTGCGTTGAAGTCGGTCGATTGCGACAGGTCCATGCCGTCCTCGGCCACCGTCGTCGCCTGTAACGTGAGGCGGTACCGCGTTTCCGAGGTTTGCAGTCGCGTGCCCTCGCTCGTGACCATGTACCGCGTGCCGCCGTACGCGCCGAGCGTGATGCTCGACTTGTAGATCAGCGGATGCGGCTTGGCGATCGAAGAAAGGCGTCGCAGACGCTTCGCCCAGGCGTCGGTCTCTACGGTCAAGATTGCTGGTGCGTCGTAATGTTCGTATGCGGGCTCTTTGCTGAAGTCGTCGGATTGGTCTTCTTCCTCGACCTTGATCTTGAGGTTGGTCTTGATCTTCGCCAGCCGGTGGGCGGCCCGTTTGAACACCCGGTCCGTGTGAAACCAGAGGGCATGGCGAATCGCTGTTGGCTCACCGTCCATCGCCAGCGGCATGGCACCGCTGCCGGACTCGTGCGACGCGCCGCCGCCACGAAGCTGATGTGTGTTGTCCAGCACATGGTCACCCACGCGAAGATCTATGTTCAGGTTACTCTCGGTAGTGTCTTGACGCCGGTTTAGCGCGCCCAGGCTTGCGGAGATGACGACCCGCCGTTCATCATACACGGTGTAGTTGAGAAAATAGGGCTTCGTACCGTCTTCGCTGACCAAGTTGGCCATCGAGTAGCTGAGCTCGTCGGCCATCAGACCCATGAGCGGGCTCGGTTTGACGTGACCACCGGTGCTCGTATCGGCTCGGGCACTGTTGCTCAAGGTCAGGTTCAA
>JAJRSR010000113.1 GCA_024278695.1 Planctomycetota bacterium
ATCACGCTCACAATGGATACCTACGGGCACCTGTTCCCCGGGCAAGAAGCCGACACGATTGCGGAGCTGCCCGATATGATGGGCGGCAATGACCGCGAAGCCCGACGCGCGACGGGCACCACGGATACCCACGCCCACGCCACGAAACACCCCCGCCACAAATCCCGACAGTTGGGGCGCGAAACGGCGCGAACGAGCGCAACGCCGCGCAGTGGCACGGCGGGCGAACGGCATCCGAGTGGTTCGAGGAAACCACTAAAAAACAAGGGTAGAAGCGATGCAACGCGACACAATACGACTCGGCGCCAAACTACGCCCGGCGGGATTCGAACCCACGACCCCCGGATTAGGAATCCGGTGCTCTATCCAACTGAGCTACGAGCGCGCTATCTGTTAGAGCCTCGACAACGGGCCGAGGTTGATTCCCTATGAAGCCAACCATTCACTAATGAAAGTGCCCGGTAAACAAGAACTTGATCCAACCCGCGAACGTCAGTGCCATGATCGACGCATCGGTGACCTTCGAATACTCGCCCTTCACAACGCCATCTGCGGACTATCGCATCCCACACAAACCGCGACCCACGTTGTGACCGAAAGGGCTACGAGGCTCCGTTTCATGTGGAGGATTCTACAGGAGCCCGTCGCGGATGACAATGAATTGCGCTACGCATAGAATCCTCGCCTATGAGCCCCCTACTCGCTGCGTGCGGATGCTTCTTACTCTATTTTCTGGGCTACCGGTTCTACGCGAATCATCTGGCACGGCGTGTGTTCCGGCTTGATCCAGACCGCGTCACGCCCGCGCACACGCTGCACGACGGCATCGACTATGTCCCCACGCAGCGGTCGGTGCTGTTCGGGCATCATTACGCCTCCATCACGGGACTCGCACCGATGCTTGGGCCGGCCGTCGCCGTGATCTGGGGATGGCTGCCGGCGATGCTGTGGGTGGTGTTCGGGGCGATCCTGGTTGGCTGCGTTCATGACTTCAGCGCGCTGGTCGTGTCCATGCGGGCGCAGGGCCAGTCCATCGGCAAGGTCGCGGAGAGCGTCATCGGACGACGTGCGAAGTTTCTGTTTCTCGCCCTGATCTTTTTCGGTGTCGCGCTGGCAATGGGCGTGTTCGTATTCGTGATCTCCGTGCTGTTTCAGGCCGGTGCGGACTTCGATCCGGCGAGCATCGCATCCGCCAAGACGTCGTTCCCCTCTGCGGTGTTGCCATCGGGCAGTTTGATGGTCATGGCGATGGTCATGGGCTTCTTGCTCTATAAGAAAAACTTCGCATTGCTGCCGCTCACGGTTGTCGGGTTCGTACTCATGCTCGTCGCGGTGTGGCTGGGTACGAAATACCCGCTGTTGGGGATGAGCCAAGAAAGCTGGCCATCGCGGACCTCGTGGACTTGGATTCTACTCGCGTATGCCGGTCTTGCCTCGGTGCTTCCGGTGTGGAGCCTGCTTCAAGCGCGAGATTTCCTGAACTCCCTGCTGCTGTACCTCGGTCTGGCGATGACGTATGGCGGGTTCTTTCTGCTCGGTCCGACGTTCGCCGCACCAGCGATCAACCCGCACCCGGCCGGTGCGCCGCCGCTGTTTCCGTTTGTGTTTATCGTGATTGCATGTGGGGCTGCCAGTGGGTTTCACTCGCTCGTCGCATCCGGCACGACCGCAAAGCAGATCGACAAAGAGACCGACGCGCGCTTCGTGGCGTATGGCGGGATGATCGGCGAATCCCTACTCGGGTTGCTCGCGGTGCTGGCATGCACGGCCGGTTTTGAGGACGCCGCCTCGTGGGGCAATGCCTACGCCGATTGGGCAACGATCCAGGCGAGCCTGGCCGCGAAGCTCGGGGCGTTCATCCACGGGTGTACGCGCTTTATCGGCGCACTCGGTATCGAACACGACCTCGCGGCCGGCTTCATCGCGGCGGTCGTGGTGTCGTTCGCGCTCACGACGCTCGATTCTGCGACAAGGTTGTTGCGGTTTAACGTGTCGGAGATCGGCGCGTCGTTACGCATCCGGGCACTACAAAATCGCTTCCTGGCCACTGGGATTGCGGTCGGGGCGATCTGCTGGTTTGCGTTTTACGAGATCGACGGGAAGTCTGCGGGGCTGGCGCTTTGGACACTGTTCGGCACGATCAATCAAATGCTGGCCGGTCTCGCCCTGCTGGTGGCGACGCTCTACCTACGCCAACGCGGCCGCAACGCATGGTTCACCGGCGTGCCGATGGTGTTCATGCTTGGCAGCACATTCACGGCGTTGGTCACGAACCTCAAGAGCTTCTATGATAAGGGGCAGACGCTGCTACTGATCGTCGGAGCGGCGTTGTTGTTTGTCGGGGTGAGTATCGTGCTCTCGGGGATCATGGCATTCGCTCGCGGCGAGAAGCATGAGGACGACGTGATTACGTTTTCGAGCAAATAGCGCTTGAACATCGACCGGAAGGGTTTGTCTCAATGACAACGAACGCAACGCAAGTTCTCGATCGTGAGTTTCTCGAAGTGCGCTGCCGAATCATCGACATCGCGGCCGCGATGGATCGAATTGATCGGGCAGAGCCCCATACCGGACAGAGCGAAGACCCACGCATGGCACAGTTGCGGCAAGCGATCGCCCTGTTAATCGACGGCACCCCAAATCGCGCAGAGCGCGCGCAACTCAACTTCTCCGACGAGTACGATCCAAACTGGCGCAGCGGTTAGCCACGAAGCCGGCTCCAGTGTTCGCGATCATCGCACACCGATCACCGTAAACCTCTCGAAGTGTGAACCGCCGCTCAGTGCGCTACCGTGACGGCGCTGCGCGACCTTGTCTTTACCCAGTCTTTGTCAAACCATCAGCCGCCTTCGGAAGATGACGGGGCCGGCGATCATGCTGCCAAGCCCGAACACGATCAGCCCCAGGTGGAAGTTGCCGGGATATCGAGTGGGATGCGGTTGTAGACCACCGACTGCGGACCAGCGCCGGTGTCGAAGGCGAAGGTGGTGGTCTCTCCGAACGGAAGCTCGCCTTCGATGAACACTTCGAGAACCTCAGACGGTCCGTTATCCAGCCGTCTGGTGGGGGCGACCCCACCGGTGACGCTCACGGTGATGTCATCGACGTAAAGGTAGGCCGGTTGATCGAACGTGATCGTGAAGCTGGTGAGAATGCCATCTTGGGGATCGAGAATGTCACCAGCCGGCGGATCGGTAGAAACGATCTGTTCCCCGGTCTCGATGGTGCCGTAGCGGATGAAGTCCCATTCGTTGCGTACGGGCAGCGGGCGAAACTCGCCGCAGCCGCCATCGCCACCGAACTGAATGAAGGCGATCACGGTGTCAAACGTATCGATGTCGGTGTTGAAGACGACGCCATCCACTGCGAAATTGTAGTTCCGTGCGTCGAGGCTCTCGAATCGGTAGGTGTGGAAGATGTCGGGGGCGAGCCCGAGCACAGAATCACCGCCCTCGTTATCGACGACGGCGTTTTGGAAGGCGAACACTCTATCGAACGCGGCCTTGAACTTGACCGCCACCCGCGAGTCGCAAATGCTGGACGTGGTCGGGAGCGGCTGATTGGACCTATCGAGAAAGAGAGTCAGCGTTTTGGGGAACGGCGCTACGACCCAAACCACCGCGTGCCGAGTCGGTAACCGGTCCAGATTGCAGCGAAGCCGAGCGTGGTCGTGATAAGCAGGTTGGCCAGCGCCTTGCCCCACGCCCCTTCTTCCGCAAGCATCACCGTCTGCCACGCGTAGGTGGAGTAGGTTGTATAGCCGCCGAGCAATCCGATCAGCAACACACCCTCAAGCTCCTCGGATAGCGCCTTCGGACTGGCGAACATCGCGGCCAACCATCCGAACAGCAGGCACCCGGACACATTCACGACAAGCGTGCTGACGGGGAACGATCCGCCAACGAGCCGAAGGACCAACCCGCCGACTACGTGGCGCAACACGGCCCCAACACCGCCGCCGAGTGAGATGAGAAGTAGTTTTTGCATCAACCCCTGCCACGGTTTGCCGGATCACACGAGCTTCGGCTCGGACCCATGCTACCCGCACCCATGCACAGGCATCAAGACGCTACGGCGGCGCTTTTTTTGCGTCCCGAAGCGTCGCGCCTATACTTGTATGCCGAGACCCAGGTGTCGCGTTCCGAAAGGTTTCGCGAAGATGGGGCGTCTTCGGCATGCAGTAGCATGCCCTACCGGAATTGGACTGTTGAAAGAAAAACTGATACGGCGGACCCTTTTTAATGTACTACGTTGACCCCCACATACACATGGTGTCTCGGATCACGGATGATTACGTTCGCATGGCGCGGGCCGGATGCGTGGCACTCTCTGAACCGGCGTTTTGGGCCGGGTTTGATCGCGGCTCGGCCGTCGCGTTTCGCGATTACTTTGAACAACTCACCATACATGAGCCCAAGCGTGCGGCCCAGTTCGGCATCCACCACATGTGCTGGCTGTGCATCAACGCAAAAGAAGCGGAGAACGTATCGCTCTCGCGGGAGGTGCTGTCGATCATCCCTGACTATCTCGATAGACCGGGTGTGCTCGGCATCGGCGAGATTGGGCTCAACAAAAACACTAAGAACGAGGTCACCATCTTCGAAGAACAGGTCGATCTCGCGATGCAGACCGACGAGTTGATCCTCGTACACACGCCACACCTCGCGGACAAGTACAAAGGCACACGGATGATCGTGGACATATTGTCGAACGATTCACAGGTCACCCCCGACCGTGTGCTGATCGACCACGTCGAGGAGCACACGGCCAAGATCGCACTCGACGCCGGCTTTTGGGTCGGCATGACGCTCTACCCGACCACGAAATGCACGACGGACCGCGCGGTCGATATCATCGAAAGGCTCGGCACCGACCGCATCATGGGCAACAGCGCCGGCGACTGGGGTACAAGCAACCCGATGGCCATGCCCGACCTGCTCCGCAAGCTCCGAGCCCGCGGACATGACGCAATGGCCATCCACAAACTCGTCTACGAAAACCCGTTGCGGTTCTTCATGAAATCCAAACGGTACAACTTCACGCCGCCGGTCCCCGTACGCGAGACGCTCGCGCCCTGAACCACGGAGAAAAGGGGACATTCTACTTTATCGCTTCCGACGATGCACGTCCCACCGCCCTTTTCTTGGTCTTTCCTCGTCCGCGTCGTGCAGCGCACGACCTACATGGCCATCAACCGCTGGCAGTGCCCTGCCGCCAGTCAGTCACCGCGGTCTCGGGCCGAAGCGGCGGGTCATGTCGTGGACGGTGTCGTGGACGCGCCGCCGGTTACGTGTTGCGACGAATGTGCCGGACAAGTCCACACGTTCGAACAGGTCGTCGGCCGCGATGAGTTGACGGGCCGGCTTGAGCCGGGCGAGGTCTAGCTGACCGGTGATCTGGTCATCATCGCGGTCGGCATGATAAATAACCGACCCCGCACCCTCGAAAGATTGTCCGACGTCACCACTAACGATGTAGTACGCCACTTCCGCGTTGATTTGACTTCGCTCGGCAACCGTGACGCCGGGGATGGACCGCCAAAACGTCCGAATGTGTATCACCTGCGTGATCTGGCTGGCCGGGTCCTCCGGGTCACGCTTCTCCCGGCTCAGCACGACGTTAAGATTCCCTGCGGCATCGAGGTCGTAATACCCCTCGGTAAACGTCTCCCGGTAACGGGCCTCCGCACCACTCGCACGGTAGTCGATCACCTCAAACCGAGTCACCGTAGGGCGTGAGCAGGCCGGTAGCCATCCGAACGCGCCGACCAAGCCCAACAAATATATCAAGCGACGCGTCCTAAGAAGCTGGCAAAAACAAGCGATTCCGTATCGCGGTGTAGCAATCATGGGGTTAGCGTAGCCACGGGCTTGGGCCTCGTCAACGAAACCCCAGCCCCACCATCCCGCGCGGCGTCATGCCGGTACGTGTGATGAACGTGTGTACGTATTCTGAGAACTATGAATCGTTAGCTGCCGTCCGCGACAGGTTTGACTGACTCTGGTCTCGAGCTTGCCTTCTTGGCTTCGGGCTCAACCGCTTTCGTCACTTCCTTGGGCTTTTGAGGCACTGACGCTTTCTTCGACCGCCCCCGCTTGCCCGCGGCCTTCTGCGAAGAAGCGAAGCGATCTTTCTGGGCCGTGGTGAGCAACAACATCAGACGCTCTTCCATCTGTCCGCGCATCACGTGAACCGGCTTCAGCAATTCCTTTTTATCGCCCTCGGCTTGGCGAAGTAATTTGCGGTCACCCGCTTCCTGTGCCGCAAGCCATTTCGCACCGATGCCGTTAAGCTCAAGCTTGTGCGAGTTCTTGAAATCGATGGCCTTGCTCTTGTACTCTTCCAAGATCGACCGGGCCGCGTCGATCTGCGATTGGTTGAGCCGGTATTTCTTGATGAAATTATCCACCAACACATCGAACAACCGTTTCGGATCGAAACCGCTGATCTCGGGCGGCGGTAGCGCATCACCCACCGGACGACGCGGCTGCGTGGGGCTGGCACTCAGCGGAGGCGGTGGCGGAAAAACCCCCCCGGCATCGGAATCGCCCATCGCCCACCGCTCCAACGTCTCGTTGGCCTTCTCGAAAGTCTTTTCGATCTCACGCATGTCGTAATCGTGCATGTCCTTCTGGTCCTCAGTCAGATTCATGCGCCATTCTTTGTTGCCGCGAATAATCGCTTCGTGAATGAGTTTCATCATGGGACCGGCTGACTTTCCGATGCGTTTCATCTGCTCGGTATCACTCGGCGGCTGACCGATACCTTGCTGCGAAAGGAAGTCACGAATCAACGGCCAGACCTGATCTTCGTGCTCCTTGAGAAATCGATACACCTCACGGTGCATGATCTCCATGGTCTTTTCTTTTTGCGCGGCGTTGAGGTTATACCGCACGGAGATGTTGTGCACGGCCGTGTTCATGATCCGTTCGACGGTGGCAGAATCTCCGGAGCCAAGATTGCCCGAGGCCCCATCCTGTGCAAACGCACCAACGCCAGAAATATGAAGACCGACAACGGTCACCGCGACTGCATGAGTCCAACGCTTCATGGGATGCTTCACCTGTTTATTCCTGTGCCTGATACCCTACACGGCTCTTCTAGTACAGTCCGGACGCCAACACCAACAAACCGCGCCCTCCCGCTACAGTATTATTATCACGCACACCGGTGTCGGGTTGCAAGCGAAAGGAAAAAAAAGAAAAATAGCTGCCCCGCACGGCCCCGACCGCAACACAGAAGCCGCCAGGATGACACCACGACGAAAGCGTCGTCAGGACGAAGACCGCGAGCGTAACCCGATAAACCCGGTAACCTTCTGAATATAGTGCTTGGCCCGGTACCGCCACATCCGCCTGCCCACTTCCCGAGTGGGGGTGTACTTCGGATCAATCGCCATCGCCCGGCGGAGCATAGCCCGGGCATCTTTCCATCGAGCGAGGTGAAGCTGGGCAACTATGGCATTATGCATCGCAGCCATATAGTCCGGCTTAAGTTCCACAGCTTTCAGGCAGTGAACCAGGCCCGGCTCATGCCGCCCCTGCTTGAACTGACACATACCGAGTTTGTGGTGGGCAAAGGCGTTCTTCGCGTCGAGTGCGAGCACGCGCCGGAACCAATCGGACGCGGTAGCCGGCTTATCCTCTGAAAGCAAGCAGTCGGCCAACAACATGGCAACAGAAGGATCAGTCGGATCCTCCTCGGTAGCGCGACGCAACCGGCGGCGGGCGTCGCGGAACTTGCCGAGGGCAAGCAGCGCCTCGCCGTATTTCCGATGGAAGCTGGGCAAACCGGGATCGTTGCTTGCGAGCTTGACGACGGTTTTGAAACTGCCCACGGCCTGCTCCGGCTGACCCATCTCCAACCAAACCTTACCAAGAGCAAAATGCGATTCGTAATGGCCGGGATCGAGCTCGATAATCTGGGAAAACCTCGCGGCAGCCGAAGCCGCCTGACCAGCTTCCAGCGTGAGCTCGGCAAGCTCAAATAGCAGTTCAGTATTGCCCGGATCACCGCGCACTTCACGCCGGAGGTATTCTTTGGCTTGGTCGAAATCGCGAACGGTTCGGTAGGCCTCAGCGATACGCAGGTTCACGCCGTAGTAATCAGGCTCTATTTCGAGCACGCGCTTCCAGCAGAAGATGGCTTTATCACGCCGACCGCGAGCGGCCAGTGAAACGCCGATCGCATAGAAACAGTGGGGGCACTCGTCATTGATCTGCTGGGCGAGGTAGAACATCTCCTCGGCCCGTTCGTGCCGACCCAGTTCGGTATACGCCTGAATGCGCTGGCAATACGCCGGCTCACAATCGGGAAAAAGGCGGGCCACATCATCAAGAACGGCTAGCGCCTGAGTGAACCGCTCCAGCCGCAGCAACACAGAACTCAGCGCGAGCATAACCTCACGATCACCAGGCTCCACATCCAAGGAGGCGCGGTGTGCCTCGGCCGCTTCGACCCAACGACCTAGCTCTTCGAGTACGAAGCCGCGCTGCGCCTGCCAGATGGCTTGGTCTGGATTGACGGCCAGCGCCGCGTCGATCTCAGTGAGGGCCTCAGCCCACCGTTGGGATTCACAGAGTTTCTGGGCACGCTCGGCCCGCTGCTCTGCCTCAAACCAATCACCCATGCGATCACTCACACCCCGCGAACCAGCACCGGACACGCCACAAGACGCACCCCAGGCTTGCTACGGTATTCTATCCGTCTTATCGGACAAGGGCAAATCACAATCGAGCCCATATCAAGCCAGAATCAACCGAATCCACCCGCCACGCTCAGAGGTGAAGTCCCCCCGAAGTTCCCCCAATGATTCCAATGCCAAAAAGCCAGATTTATCGGGGCTATCGCAACGGTTTTTCCCCCGCGATTCTGCGGAGTTCATTGACTCGTTTCCAGAGGTGGGGGTCTGCCTCGAAAAATCCCACCAGGTGCGCCGTGTTGAGCGTCAGTAGGCTGGCCGCATCGCTGACACGAATCTCACATGCAGTGAGCACGTCGAGCACCTCGGCCACCACGCAGGGGTAGTCCTCGTTTCGCGTGCTGACCTTGAGCGGTCCGCCAGCTCGCAGATACGAACGCAGACACGCACTCGGTTCGTATGACCCCGGATCGATGTCAGTACGGACAGAGAGGGCTATGGTCTCCCGGAGCCGACGGATCGCACGACGCTTGTTGGAATGCTGGGATCGATCCTCGACCGCGTTACCCATGAGACCCGTCGGCGTGTGACGCAGCCGAACGGCCGAGCAGGTCTTGTTTCGCTTCTGACCACCCGGACCGGAGGCCCGATAAACGTCAACTTCACACTGGGCAAGCAGCGCGGCATCATCCAGGCGGAGGTATGGTCCTGCCCCGTTCGGCCGGTCTGACTGTTGATCGTCGTGAGTCACTCGTGGTGTCCACTTATGTTGGATCGGCCGTCCGGCGGTCAAAGGCCCCCGCGACCCAGTACGCTCGTCCTGCCGCATGATTCTATCGGACGATGCCCGACACCACGAATCCTCGACGAGACCGTTCTCAAATACAAGCGGCCAGCGTCGGGTGAGTCACAAGTCGCCGTAAGCCCAGGTCGATAACCAAGCGGATAACGAACCCGTTGACACCGGCTTATTGGATCGGTTGGGAGATCACCATGAAGTTCTGGCTACGACTTATGAAACGGATCGGAATTACGGTTGGCGCTTTTGCCATCGTGATTGGCTGCAACACCAACGTCATCCCCAACGACGGGACGACCACGCTCGACGCCAACGGGTTTACCGACGCATCACCAGGCGGCACGGGAGCCACCGGTACACCTCCCGCTGAGGTCGTCGTCGATGACGTCGTGCTACCCGCAGAGGAAACGCGCAGCTTCTTCACTGCGTTCCAGGTAGACCCAACGGCCGAAGACACCGCAGGACCGAAGTTTGTGGTAGCCGGTGACGTGGACCAGGACGGACTGATGGACCTCGTCACGGCGTGGAACCAGTCACAACCGATCCAACTCCACCTACAACGCCGCGATGCCAACGACGTCATCTCGTTTCGCACGGTGACACTCGGCGGCACCAGTCCGATCGCGGTGGTCTCCGGTCTCGAACTGGGGCAGATTAACGACGACGGATTTCTGGACGTCGTCGCGTTAATCAAGGCGACAGGCGGTTCCGGGCAGTGTCCCAGCATTGCGGGAACATCCTCAGAGGTTAGCCTGCTGGAAGGCGAGATCATCATCCTGTTCAACCCGGGCGCAGCGGCCACCATACCTGATGGGGACCGGTGGACCGAGATGAGACTGGTGAACCCGTTCCTGACGGACCTCACGCTTAACTCAACGGTTGGTGCCATCAATCACAACCAGTTCCCAGGCAATGAGTCGGTTGATTTCGAAATACTCAAAACAGAGCCTGAAAATGCCGGGTTCACCGCGCTCGCTGTCGGCGACATCGACGGGGTCGCCGGTGATGACATCATCGTGGCACTCAATCCTGCGGAATGCTCCAAGTACTGCCACCTCCCGCCAGTCAACACCGTCGATCTGTGGGTGAACCCCGGTCCCGGGCTTGCTGAAAACCCAAACAACTGGGGTGCGCCGCCCGTAGGCGCGCAGGCAACCGGCATACCCGTATCCATCTACTCGAACCTCCCTGAGATCAAGGACATTGCTCTGACGGATATCGACGGCGACAGCGACAACGACGTTGTCGTGACCGTGACGAACGCACTTTCGGCGAACGTCACCTGGTTACGCAACCCGCTCGTCCCCCACGCCACCGGCGGACCGTCTGGTGCAACGCAAGTGATCTCCGGAGCACTTGAGCCACCCTGCGGCGTGTGCGATGGCGGCGACCGAGACGGCGACCCCTGCGGCTCCGATGCTGACTGCGTGGGTGCCGTTTCCGGCACTTGCGAGGTCGTGTTTAGCGCGTTCCGAACGGACAGTTGGCAGGAACGCCCCGTCGGCCAAGTCGATACCGGTGCCGACATCATCACCATCGGAGATGTCGATAGTGACGGGGCTGATGATGTCATCGTGCGTTCCACCTTGGGCGAAATCGTCCTATGGTTCCGCAAGCCCAACTCGATCACCATCGAGCCCGAGTTTCCGCCTAGCGATACGACTCCGGACCGCTTCAACTTCCCTTGGCAGGTGTTTACGCTCACGGAGTTCAACGGGCAGACGCCCGAGGCAATCTCCATTGGCGACGTCACGAATGACCTGCAAAATGAGGTGATGATCGCGGTCGAGGGCGGCGTGTTCTGGTATGACGGCACGATCAACGATTCAGTCTACGAACCGTGGGTCGCCAACACAATCATCCAGGACGTGGGCTCGGACCCGGCCGACAACACGGTGGTCGGCGGCGTCACGCCGGGGGCTGGCGTCGGCGTGAATAACGTGGATACGAACACGAACATCAACGCTCTGCTCATCGTTGATCTCGACGGCGACGGACGAAACGACATCATCGGCACGCTCGACCGACGATCCGGCTCCGGACTCAGCGATGACCGACTCGTGTGGTACCGCAACACGCGAGAAGAATAATCCCAGCAACGGGGCATCGCGTCACGGATGGATCAGTATCCCAGAAGAATGGGAGACGAAGCGTGCGGTGATGCGAACGGGTAAGCGGCATGGCTGGTGTAAAAACCAAGCCCCACCCTCCGCCGGCTGCGAAGAATGGGGCTCAAGCGACTCGATCATTAAATGCTACTGCCAACGCCTTAACTGGCCAGCGACAGACGACGCACCATACCGGCTGACTCGCCCGTGGCTGCGTCATTCCACATCAACCACGTCATCCTCAACCGCCTCAACGGCTTCAACGGCTTCAACGGCTTCAACGGCTTCAACAACGGCTTCCGAGTCTTCCCCGTCATCGTCTTCGCTATCGTCATCCCCGTCCTTATCGTCATCTTTCAGATCACCATCCTTGTCGTCGTCGTCATTGCCGTCGCCGTCGTCGTCACGACCTAGCCTGGCGTTGTCCCTGACCGCTTGGGTTACGATGCTCGCAAGTTCGGTGTTTTGGTCGCGGCAGATTCGCAGCACGCCATCCTCCGAAAGGGTTCCAGTAGCCGGGTCCACGCCGGCGAACCAGCCCAGAGGATCAACGGTGAGTAGAAACGTCGCAAGGGAGCTGTCATCGACCACGATCCCCGCTGTCGAACGAAACTCGAAGGGTTCCGAAAAGTTACTACAGAACTCCATCGGCACACCGTTAATCGTCCCGGTGACTAACAAGCTGAGCCCGATCATCGGATGGTCTGGCGCGGGGGCCTCGTCAGCGTCGAGCCCGTCCAACTTGAACTTGATGCCGCGATACGTCCCCGGCGGGAGGATCAACGCGTCGAACACCGGCGTCTCACCTACGGTTTGGTCGTCTTGGTCAACAATACCGTCGCCGTCGTCGTCAGAATCCTCGCTGTCCGATATGCCATCGCCATCATCGTCGCTATCGTCGATATCATCCACGCCATCGGAATCGGTATCGCGATTGATATTCGACGTGCCGAGATTGAGCACGGTTTCCGCAACCAGATCAACCAAGAACGGGCCTTCGAGCTCGATCTTGGAACCGTCGTCGCTATCACTATCGTCATCGTCATCCTTCTCGCCATCGATTGGAGCAACCAACTGCGAATAGAGCTTGATCTCCTCGAACACCATCGTGGCGGCGTCAATCGTAACGACGGCCTCCCCGGTGCCGGTGTCCGACACCTGTGCACTCAAGCCCGTGGACTTGGCAATAGTCGATGACGCACCGCGCCCCACAGTGGAGTTGATCGCCACAATCGCGTTTGTGCCCGGCGGAAGCGTCAACCCCTTGGCCAGGACAGATTCGGTACGCGTGACCGATGGTCCGGAACCGCACCCAACAAGGAAAAGCAAGCCAAAAAGAAAAGCTGACCAGGTAAATCGTCGCATATCCCTACCTCCTCCGAATGTGTCGCTGGGATCACATAACACTACCGCCGGTGTGTGCGCCCCCCACGAATATCACCGGTGAACCCTACAATACTTTGTCCACCAAAGCCAATCATACGTCACGCCCCCCCCGCGGCTTCCGATAACAGCTTTCCAGGAACAACACGGCCATAAAAAAGAAGCCAGCCACGAGAAACAACGTCACGTTCCGCGATCAAGAGATGGTGCAGTAACAGTAACGCGTCGACCGTACAGAAAAAACGACAGGCCGATCAGCGCGATCGACATGGCCATGATGATAGGCCGCACGCCGTTATCGCAGAAGACGCCGTCATAATTGTAGGGCGGCAGCAAGTCCGACCAACGTGCCAACCACACCGGCAACTGCGGCGGATTGATCACGATGGGACTGGTCGGCTCGATCGCCGGAAGCACATCCGTCGGTGCCATGATCGACACGGAACGCCCACCCGCACCCGCAACCCGGACAGGATAATGGTCCGCCCGCTCGTAGTGCAACTCACGCTGCGCGAGCCGCACCACCACCGCCGGATCACGCTGGATCCGATCCAACAGCCGGCGCTTTTCCTGAACCAAGTCCTCCATCGCGTCGGCACGGGTCTTCTCTATCTGCTCGGCCACCGCGATTGCCTGGTACTCCCGCCATTCCGGCAGCAGCAGACACGGCGCGAGCGCCGCGAACCCCAGCAGCAACAGCAGCCAAAACACCGGGCCGCCTCGGGAGTTACCAGCAGCGGGATATTTGTTTGGAATCGGCTCTGGCATTCGTTGGGCGTCCTGAGTCCCTCAATCAACTGTGGCCATCACGGGTTCGCATACGGCTCGTGTTCTACAAACGCCCAACCAAGTTATTTGTTCCAGAACTTCGCACCGTAGACGGCGGCCTCACCGAGATGCTCCTCGATGCGTAGCAGCCGGTTGTACTTCGCGACGCGATCGCTTCGGCACAGGCTGCCGGTCTTGATCTGCCCCGCGTTGGTCGCCACGGCAATATCCGCGATCGTGGTGTCTTCGGTCTCGCCGCTACGATGGGAAATAATCACGCCCATGCCGTTACGCATAGCCAAGTCCACCGCGGCAAACGTCTCCGTCAGCGTACCGATCTGATTCACCTTGATAAGAATAGCGTTGCCCGCCCCCATCTCGATACCCTTTTTCAGACGGGTCGTATTAGTAACAAACAGATCATCGCCCACGAGCTGCACCTTCTCGCCGAGTTTTCGGGTGAGCCCCTGCCAACCTTCCCAATCGTCTTCCGCAAGCCCATCTTCGACACTGCGAATCGGGTATTTGTCGCACCAACCCGCCCAATAATCACTAAGCTCGGAAGCGGTCACACTCTTGTCGGGCGCGGACTTAAAGAAGCAATACTTACCGGAAGCCTTATCGAACATTTCTGAGGTGGCCGGATCGAGGGCGATGTGGATATCTTCGCCGAGCTGGTATCCCGCAGCCGCCACAGCCTCCGCAATCACCTCCAGCGCTTCTTCGTTTGATGTAAGGTTCGGCGCGAATCCGCCTTCATCCCCGACGTTCGTGTTGTAACCGCGTTTTTTCAGCACGCCGCGCAAGGCATGAAAACACTCCGACCCCATGCGCAACGCCTCGCCAAAGGAGGGTGCGCCCCACGGCTGGATCATGAACTCCTGAAAATCAACATTGTTGTCCGCATGACGACCGCCATTGAGGATGTTCATCATCGGCACGGGCATGACGTTAGCCTTGGGACCACCGAGGTACCGAAACAACGGCAGCCCGGCCGACTGCGCGGCAGCCTTAGCCGCCGCCAGCGACACAGCCAAAATCGAATTCGCACCAAGGCGCGACTTGTTCTCCGTGCCGTCCAGGTCAATCATGGCCTGATCGACCTGCTCCTGATCGGTCGCATCCAACCCGATGACGACGCTGGCGATCTCACTATTGATAAACTCAACCGCGTTGAGCACACCCTTACCGCCGTACCGATTGGGATCACCATCCCGAAGCTCAACGGCCTCATACGCTCCCGTTGAAGCGCCAGACGGGACGGCCGCCTCACCGAAACACTCATCTTCCAGCACCACCACGGCCTCGACCGTCGGGTAGCCGCGAGAATCGAGAATCTCTCGGCCTTCCACATGCAGAATCATCGTAGACATTGTTCTCTGTCTCCCCGGTGATACCCGACGCAACCGCGCCTAGAGCACACTAAATACGACCGTGATATCGGCATTTTCCGTGTCATCGCATAACACGAAGGCACCGAGCGCACTATAGTTTGACGGACCGCGCGGTCAAGCCTACAAACAGTAGGTATCCGATGACCAGGGCACAGGCGGCACTTAATGGAAACATTGCTGACGGCAAACGATATTCGGGTCGAGTTCGACACGCTCGTTGCCGTGTGTGACATCTCTTTCGATCTATCCGCCGGGCAGCTTCTGGGGCTCGTCGGACCTAATGGCGCAGGGAAAACGACTTTACTCCGCGTGCTCGCCGGCTTGCATGTGCCCACACGAGGGTCTGCGGAAATCTTAGGTAAACCGGTGCTCGGTGCCCACGACATTGTGCGTCACCACGTCGGCTTCGCACCAGACACGCCCCCCGCGTACGAAGAGCTCACGGTTGACCAATTCCTACAGTTCATCGCCGGTTCCTATTGGCTGGACCGCAGTGAGTCGGCCGAGCGAATCGACTTTTGGCTCGAACAACTGTGGCTCACGGACAAACGCGAAGCGAAGATCAAAACCCTGTCACGCGGCATGCGGCAACGCGTGACCCTGGCGCGGACGTTCATCCCGCGTCCCCACGTGCTACTACTGGACGAACCGCTCTCGGGGCTGGATCCGGCCGGTCGCGTACAGCTTCGTGGCGTGTTGCAGATGCTCCGGCAGCAGGGCTGCGCCATGATCGTGTCGTCTCACATTCTAGCCGACCTGGAGGAGGTAGCCTCTCATGTCGCGATTATCGAACACGGCAGTGTGCTACAATGGTCGGATACGGCGTCGCTACGGCAGGAGGATACGCACCGCCGCGTCTACGAACTAACCACGCTGGAGCATGACCCGGCCCACCGCGACCGCCTCGAGGCTATTGCGGGGGTCACCAATCTGGACGCCAACACACGCGTCTACCGGTTTGAATACAACAGCGCCGACGCTGAGGCCGCCAAGCTGCTGCAAGGCCTCGTGGCATCCGGAATGACAGTCGTCGCGTTCCGACCGATCAAAACGACATTGGAAGACGCCTACCTGAAAGCCGGCGTCAAACAGGTGGACTAATGGGCGAACGACTTCACCTACCGGTGCCGATGTGGATCGCGCAATGCCAACTGCTCGGCGGGTTTCGGCGAATCATTCTCGTGATGCTCTTGTGTGCGGGCGCGTTGACACTTGGGTTCTTCGGATTCGCGCGTGTCACACCCGAGGATCCACTGTCGGTCGTGGCTGGTCGCGTGCTACTTGCGATGCCGCCGATCGCCGGCTTTATCCTTGTGTTGGGCGGCTGCGGCGCGCTGAGCCGCGCGATTCTACGAGACCACACGACACACATGCGCGATTCGCACCGGCTCTCGCCGATGTCGAGCTCCGCTGTCGTTCTCGGCTATCTTTTCGGTTCAACCTTCCAGATGCTTGCCGTGTTCGCCGTCTTGCTCGCCTTTGGGTGCGTGCTGACGCTCACTGCCGGTGGCGGGATCGGCAAATGGATCGGCGGATGCCTCCTGATGCTCAACGGGGCCATCACGCTCTGGTCCCTCACTATTGTCGTCGGGATGCGCAGTCAAAGTCCGGTTAGCCTGGGTGGCATCATCTTCGGCGGTGTGGTTGTGTCGAACGCCGGGCTAATCATGCTTCCCGCAGTGGGCGTGTTTTCCGGCGTATATGCGGCTGTGGTGGGAAGCTCCCTGGCGATGGGCCGAGGTTTTTCCAACACGCCGACCGTGGTCGCAGTGATGATCGTCCATTTCATCCTGACGTTTTTTTGGATCGGGACGGCCGCCACCAAATACCGCCGCCCCGATCTGCCGTGCCTGCAAGCCGGCCGCGGCTTGATGATGCTGACTTTGTTCACGGGTTTCGGAACCGCCGGGATCCTCGTTTTCGAGTTAGCCACTTCCGCAGCGGGCGATACCAACCTTGGTCTCTTTACGTTCCAGTGGTGCGCAACCCTGGCGCTCTCGCTTCTTGTCGCCATGATACCGGTCAATGGCGCGATGGAATGCCGAAGGCTCGCGGCACTCGGAACCGCGATGCGTACTCGCCTGGATCACGTCCATGATCTGCTCGTCGCGTTTGTCGCACCCACGATCGTGATCGCACTCATGATGATCGTCGGCTGGGATGTGTGGAACCCGCTCCTAAGGGACGCCGCCGCCGGCCCAGAGTTTGAGCCATACGCTGCGCGTGTCTGGCTCATAACCATCGCCTCGTGCTACGCCTTCGTCCTCGGAGCGAGAGGGGCCATTTGTGTGTGCCGGAGATGGTTCCGGTCGTTTCGGCTTGTCGCGTTGTCCCTACTGATCGTGCTATGGGTTGCGCTACCTGGGGCAGACCTGGGCTTTGCGGCAGCCCGGCAGGAATCGTACTACGACCCTATCGTCACGACGTTTTCCTTCAGCCAATCCCCCTTCGGATCAATCGTACTCCTCTGGACCGAGGTCCGGGGTCCGGCCCTCGCAGGTGTCATCGCACAAGTAGGCCTCGCGTTGCTGCTCACCGGGCTGTCACTGCTTCCCAAGTTCCGACTGGGGTCACGCCCCACGCCGGAAGCGCATAACCCCGCTCGCTAAGAACCGTTGGGGTACCAGAACGGCGTGCGTGCGTTTTTGGCGATCAAGCGGTATGATTCCCGGCTCGCGCGGCGGCTCCTTCGGGTTGGCCGCGTACAGGGCGTACAGCGATAAGATACGAAGTAGACATACAATAGGACGACGCGACCGAATGATACCACTTGCCAAAGAAGGCCTGCGGGAGATGACAATTGGCACGCTGCTGCTCGCGGCTGCGGGGTGGGGTTTATCGCTGCTGTTCTGGCCGCTCGTGGTGGTGCCGCTGGTCTTTTGGATTTGGTTGGTCGCGTTTTTCCGCGACCCGCGGCGCGTTCGTGAGTACGCCCCAGGTGATCTCTGCTCACCGGCCGACGGCACAATCACCGAGATTACCGAACTCGACAGCTACGAGTCACTCGACGGACCGGTCGTTCGTATCGGGATGTTTCTTTCACTGTTCAACGTCCATGTGAACCGGGCACCCTGCGCCGGGCGCGTTCGATCAGCCAACCACAAACCCGGGCGGTTTCTCGACGCGCGACACCCGGACTGCGGGAAGCTAAACGAATCAAACACCCTGATTATCGATCCGGACGCACCGATGCCTGGTCCAATCGCGGTGCGGCAGGTGGCAGGTCTGGTGGCACGGCGCATCATCTGCCACGCCAAACCGGGCGATCACATGACCATCGGCTACCGATTCGGCCTCATCAAGTTTGGTTCGCGGACCGAACTCATTATTCCGCGCGATGAAGGCACGGAAGTCCTCTGTGCAATCGGCGACAAAGTGCGCGGCGGGCTGACGATCCTGGCGCGCCAGCGAGGCACCGCGTCAGACCCGGCCACACAGGAAAACGCCACCGCAGGATCCGCTTCATCATGAGAATCGCTAACGACATGGATGATCTCTCCACGAAACAGGGGCGGCGGAGAAGACGCCTCCGCTCGCTGCGGTTCGCGCCGACGCTGATCACGCTGGGCAACCTGACGTGCGGTTTCGCGGCGATCCACTTTGCGATGCGGGCCATGTATGAACTCGGCTTGGGTAGCCATGCCGGCGTCGCCTCTGCCCTGCCGCCCCGATTACTCGAGCGCATGCTCCCCTCGCCGCTGTCGGTCGGCGCGGGGCTCGTGCTGCTGGGCATGGTGTTTGATATGTTCGACGGGCTTGTCGCCCGCGTCACGCGCAGCACGACCAACTTCGGCGGTCAACTCGATTCGCTCGCAGACGCAGTCTCTTTCGGCGCGGCACCGGCCGCGCTCATGGTCGCGTTCATGTCGCGGCAGTTGGAGGCCGACGCGATTATTCCATCGCCCATTAGCGACCACTTCTGGGGACGTCTCACCTGGGTCTGTGCGGCCGTGTACGTCGCGATGGCGGCCGTGCGCCTGGCACGGTTCAACGTTGAACACGCCGAAGACGGTTTTGACCACCGCACGTTTCGCGGGCTGCCGAGCCCCGGTGCCGCTGCCATCGTGGTGGCACTCGTACTATTCCAAGACCAGATGGGTGATCTCGCCAAGGCGATCATTGGGTACGCCATGCCGATCGTCGCACTGTGTACGGCCCTGCTCATGGTGAGCCGTGTACCCTACAAACGGTTCCACCGCACTTACATCGTCGGGCGCAAGCCGTTCGGACAAGTTGTGGCGTTCGCGATTTTGTTTGCGGCGTTTTGGTCGTATAAAGCGCCGACGCTGCTGTTTATCGTGCTCTGGTACGGGGCGAGCGGACCTATCTCTTACGCAGTATTGCATATGCGTAACCGAAAGCGGGTAACGCACACCCCACTGGCCGACGATGATACGGTACGGCGCGGTGCCTAGTGCCATACCCACTATGGTCGCTCGGCTCCCTGTTCCCTTCCTCGACGAGCAGGGATCGGGAGAGGTTTTTTCTTTTTCGAGTAGGCCAAACTTTCTGGACACAGCGCAAGCACGCCGCGCGACATTGGGTCCGCCCCCCACCCTTCGCCTTGGAGCGAGGAACGGAGCACTCCGCTTTTTCCCGCGAATACGACGGGTGGAACGAGTCGCAGATCGCAAGGAAGACTAAGTAAGATGATGAGCACCACAAACACAAACTTCGTCCGCGTTCGCTTCGCACCCTCACCCACAGGCTACCTGCATATCGGCGGCGCGCGGACCGTGCTGTTCAACTGGCTGGTCGCGAGAAAGGCTGGTGGCGCGTTCGTGCTACGCATCGAAGACACCGACCGCACGCGGCACGTGGAAGACTCCGTTCAGAAGATCCTCAACGATCTCCGCTGGCTTGGTCTGGACTGGGACGAGGGACCGGAAACCGGTGGCGGCTGCGGCCCCTACTTCCAGAGCGAGCGGCTCGACTTGTACCACAAGTATATCGAGCAGCTACTCAAATCAAACCGTGCCTATTACGCGCTCGAAACGCCGCAAATGCTAACCACCATGCGCGAGCAGGCCGAGAAGGCTGGCGGCAGCTTTCGCTACCAACGACCCGATCCCCTGCCAACCATCGCACAAGCCGAAGCCGCCCGCGCAGATGGCGCGTCCCCCGTCGTACGGTTTAAGATGCCGGACCAAGCCATCACCGTCGTCGATGACATCCTCGGTTCCGTTACGATCGAGCCGGAGCAGTTCGACGACCTCGTCATCCAAAAAGGCGACGGGTTTCCGACGTACCACTTCGCGTGCGTGGTGGATGATGAGCTGATGCAGATCACGCACGTCCTTCGCGGGCAAGAACACCTGATGAACACGCCGAAGCATATCGCGATGCAAGAGGCGCTGGGTTTTCGCACGCCGCGCTACGGACACATGCCCGTCATCTTCAACATGAGCGGCACGAAGATGAGTAAACGCGACAAGGAAAAAGCGATCAAGAAGGGTGAGCCGCCACCCGAGATTGACGTGAATGATTTTCGGCTGGCCGGCTATTTGCCGGAGTCGATCGTGAATTTCATCGCCCTGCTCGGCTGGAACCCTGGTGATGACCGTGAGCAGTTTAGCCTTGCTGAGTTGACCGAGGCATTCTCCATGGATCGCGTCGGCAAGACCAACGCCAAGTTTGATCGCGACAAGCTGCGGTCGTTCAACACGGACTGGTGCGCAAGAGTCACGCCGGAGCGATTGCTAGCGGCGTTTACGGATTATCTCACGCAGGTCGCGGCCGTGACTCCGACCGATGACCCAGGACCAGACCTACCGATCGCAGCAGCCAAGCGCGTGCTTGAGCGCAGTGACAGTGCGATGCTAACAAGCGTGCTGGGCGCTTGCGCGGGTTTTCACACCTTCCCCGACGTGCTCAAGAAGGCCGGGTTTCTGTTCCTGGACGACGACGCGATCGAGTTTGACCCGAAAGCCGTCAAGAAAGTGCTCACGAAAAACAACGGCGCGGGTTACGCCATGCTCAACGTGCTACAAGCGAAGTTTGAATCCCACGAGAACTGGTCGGCCGAGGCACTCGAAGCACTCGTGAAACAAACCTGCGAAGAAAAGGACACGAAGATGGGTGCCGTAGCCCAGCCGATCCGCGTGGCCGTAAGCGGAGGCACCATAAGCCCCGGCATCGGCGAGACGCTGGCACTACTCGGCCAGGAAAAAACGATAGCCCGCGTGAAACGATGCATCGAAAAACACAAAGCCACGCCGTAGGGCATGCAATAGCATGCCAGTGCCATCGATCACATTGCCAATATTGACCGGGACTTGCGGTATGTATTTGCATGCCACACAAAGCTACAGCTTCAGCGAGAAGCTCATGTTGGCCTTCGAGCATGTGAACGAAGGTATCGGTCGAGTGTCGCCACGACAAAGTGGTCAGACAGGTGCGGATCACAGCGAGAGATATCTCTTACCCGACGCTGTCGGGTAAGAGCCC
>JAJRSR010000114.1 GCA_024278695.1 Planctomycetota bacterium
GTGGGTAGCAGTTGCACCAATACGCTCGGATCGACGCCCACGAAGTTCGTGGCGTGGACGCAGGTGCGGGCGATATCTTCGTCGGCCTCAGGCACCTCACAGAGCATGCGTGCGATCTGGTCTGAGGCGTTGAGGATTCTGGCGACGGTGGGAACGTCGCCCTCCCCGGGGTTATCCGATTGATGCAGGTTGACCGCCTGGGAGACGCTATCCGGGAGCGTCCAGTGGCTCAGCACCATGGCCGAAACCTGCGAGTGCGTCACCTCAACGGCGGCGAGCTCTTCCTCGGGCGTGATCGGCGTGCCGTGCGGAGCAAACTTCTGGACGACCGGGCCATAGCTCTTGGGCAGTGCTTCGGCCAGGATGGGGATGCCGATCTTGCTGAGCAGCGAACCGATGAAAGCCTCGTCGCGGTGTCGCGGGAGAATGCATCCGGCAAAGTTGGAGGCGATGACCGACGATGTCAGCGAGCGCCGCCAGAAATAGCTCATATCAAGACCGGCCACCTGCTTTTCCGTCATGGAGTCCACAAGGTACCGCCCGAGAAGCAGCGAACGCGTGCGTTTCGGTCCGAGCAGGGTCAACGCCTGATGCGTCGAGACGACTTTGTGCCGCACACCGAAGAGCGCGGAGTTCGCCAGACGCAACACCTCACTGACCGTACCGGCATCAGCCGAGAGCACTTTCACCAAGTCCCCGTAGTCAAAGTCTGGGTCCTGCATGATTTCGAGGAATCGCAACACCACCTGCGGCATGGAAGGGACTGCGGCCGATCGTTTCAGCGTTTCAAGGACTCGTGCGTTCATCGGTGTTAGGCTCCGTTGTCGAGCGCGATGCGCGATGCGGTTCGCGTTCGGGCGGTGTCGTGATTTCCAGTCGACAGATCACTAATAGGGCCATTACCTCTAGGAAGGCCCGTCATAACATCGGCTTGCCGATTGCGCCGTATAAGGAGTTCGTCCCGGGATTGGGTCAGATAACCAGCATGGCTGGGCGGGTGGTGGGTGCCGGTCTGCGTTGACTGTGCCCGGACGCGGCGGTACAAGTCGGGCGTCGCTGGGTGTGTCCGCTGTGGTGCGGGCTGAGAGCATAGCCCCGGAACCTGAACAGGAAGCGATCCGCGGGGGATTTTAACCGCTGGTCGCGGACCTGCGTAGGGAAGCGGCTCCGTCCTACCACCGGCTCAAGGGTCGGCTTCGCGGGATCGCGCGACAACGTTTCAGTAGAAAAATTTTCGGGAGTCCGTTCGCCATGACCGAGCGCGATACAATCGTTACAAACGGTACAAACCCTACAAATGGAACCGGCGGCCGCGATTCCTCCGCCGCGTCGCATGGCTCCGACGCTTCGGTGTTGGATCATGCGGCTGATTCGTTTCCGCAGTCGCGTAAGGTGTATGTTTCGGGATCGATCCATTCCGACGTGCGTGTGCCGATGCGTGAGATCAGCCAATCACCCACGGAGGCGATGTTTGCGGGTGACGGCTCGGTCGATGGCATCGGTGTGCCCAACCCGAGCATCACGGTTTATGACGCCTCCGGTCCCTATACCGATCCGAATGTGACGATTGATCTGCGCAAAGGGCTTGCCTCCCTTCGGCTGCCATGGATCGAAGGTCGCGGGGATGTGGAGGCGTATGAGGGCCGGACCGTTCGCCCCGAAGACAACGGTTACACTACCGATCGTGAGCTTGAGGTGGAGCGTTTTCCGGCCACTTCTCGGCGGTTGCCGTTGCGGGCGAAGGCTGGCAGTAACGTCAGTCAGATGCACTATGCCCGCAAGGGGATCATCACGCCGGAGATGGAGTTCGTGGCGATCCGTGAAAACCAGCGCCGTGAGGCGATGGGGGATTTGCTGGAATCGCAACACGCCGGCGAGAACTTTGGAGCGGGTATTCCCAGCGTGATTACGCCGGAGTTTGTGCGGGATGAGGTTGCGAAGGGTCGGGCGATCATCCCCGCGAACATCAACCACCCTGAGTTGGAGCCGATGGCGATCGGCCGCAATTTTTTGGTGAAGATCAACGCCAACATCGGGAACTCGGCCGTCGCGTCTTCGATCGAGGAGGAGGTCGCGAAGATGCGCTGGGCCACGCTCTGGGGCGGTGATACGGTGATGGACCTATCCACCGGAAAGAACATTCACGAAACCCGCGAATGGATTTTGCGTAACGCACCCGTGCCGATCGGTACCGTGCCGATCTATCAGGCGTTGGAAAAGGTGGACGGCAAGGCCGAGGCGCTGACGTGGGAGATCTTCCGCGATACGTTGATCGAGCAGGCCGAGCAGGGCGTGGACTACTTTACGATCCACGCGGGCGTGCTGCTGCGCTATGTGCCCATGACGGCCAAGCGTGTGACGGGCATCGTGTCGCGCGGTGGGTCCATCCATGCGAAGTGGTGCCTGGCGCATCATGAAGAAAACTTCACTTACACGCACTTTGAGGAAATCTGCGAGATCATGAAGGCGTATGACGTTTCGTTTTCCCTGGGTGATGGTTTACGACCCGGCTCCATTGCCGATGCGAACGATGAGGCGCAGTTTGCAGAGCTGGAAACGCTCGGTGAGCTCACGAAGATCGCATGGAAGCATGACGTGCAAGTGATGATCGAGGGGCCGGGGCACGTGCCGATGCAGATGATTAAGGAAAACATGGACCGGCAGCTTGCGGCGTGTGATGAGGCACCGTTCTACACGCTCGGTCCGCTCACGACGGACATCGCGCCGGGTTACGATCATATTACCAGTGCGATCGGGGCCGCGATGATCGGGTGGTATGGCTGTGCCATGCTTTGTTATGTGACGCCGAAGGAGCACCTGGGCTTGCCGAACCGGGAGGACGTGAAAGAGGGCGTGATTACCTACAAGATCGCGGCGCATGCGGCCGACCTTGCGAAAGGGCACCCGGGGGCGCAGTCGCGCGATGATGTCTTGTCGAAGGCGCGGTTCGAGTTCCGCTGGGACGATCAGTTTAACTTGTCGCTGGACCCGGTGACGGCCCGCGAATACCACGACGAAACCCTGCCGCAGGAAGGTGCAAAGACTTCGCACTTCTGCTCGATGTGCGGGCCCAACTTCTGCTCGATGAAGATCACGCAGGACGTACGGGAGTACGCCGCGAAGCTCGGCGTAGTCGAGGAAGAAGCGATGAAGCAGGGGATGAAGGAAAAAGCTGCGGAGTTTAGGCAGCAGGGTGGGGAGATTTATCAGAAGGCGTAGCAGCGATATAACGCGAGATTTAGGCTTCTTCTGTGACGTCTTTCAACGGATCCGTCTCCCCGAACCATCCGCGTACTTGTCGTTCTACTTCCGGGTTTAATCTTGTGACGCTGTTTTGTACGGTGTGGCCTGCGGTTCGGCAGCGTTCGATGATTTCGTGGGCGGTGACGCCGAGTTCTTTCGATAGCTGTTTGACTTTGATCCATTGTTTCGACATGCGTGGCCCTCGTGGCTTCCTTTTCGATCGAGGCGTGGCACTTACCAAGTACGACGCACAAGCCGTTTGCATCTTGCTCGAATCTCGTGGCACCGCGCAGGCTGAAGCCTGCGGTTCAGGGGTTGTTACCGTCGGTCAGTTCTTCCGTCTTGCCCGGCCGCCAGTCGTACCAAGCTTGGACGCAGATCAATACGAAGATCCAGACGAAAACGGCCAACACATAGGCGAACGTCGGGTTGTCGGCCAGGATCACGTCGGCCCGGTTGATGACGTCGGTCATAAACGACCCGGGCCGCCAGACCGCGAATTTCTTCGTGGGCTCCGCGAAGCCCGTATCCAACAGCAGCGCCGTGAGCCGGATTACGATCGCACCGTGTATCGCGAGCATGCCCCAAAACATCAGCCAGAACCGCCGTCTCAACGCGATCGGGGTGGCCGCGATTAGCGCGATGAGCACGGCCGTTGGCGTGTA
>JAJRSR010000115.1 GCA_024278695.1 Planctomycetota bacterium
GCTTTCGGTTTGCGGCGACGGCGGCTATGGTCGCCACTATTTCGGCTTGATTTTGTGAAAAGTTTCACAGACTAGTCGGGTGCCGTTTAAGGTGCCACTGATTGGCACTACTAAAATGAACGTTCACGAACAAGTTGGCACTACTAAAATGAACGTTCACGAACAAGATACCAACGCCAACCAACCGGGCGACAAGAGCCCTTCGGATGCGGTCGATGGCCCGAGCCGCGCTATGGATGATGTGCAGATCGAGCCGATTACGCTATCGATGCTGGGGAAGTTTTTCGGTGTGCCGTTTCTCATCATCGCGTTGATCGTGGGTGGGGCGGTGTGTGTGGTGCTTTTGTTTGGCGGGCCGGCTACGGCACCGCATCGTACGGTGTGGGCGTTGCTGCAATCGCTGGAAGCCAACAGCGGTGAGCGTAGCATGGGGCTCTTGCTGACGCAGGAAAAGGAGCTCTGGCAGACCGCGCTCGAGTTGAGCAACCGCCTGGAAAACAAAGACAAAGAGTTATCGGCGGATGAGCTACAGGAGGTTGCAGATCGTGTGACGAAGCTGCTCCGAGCGGACCTGGTTCATCTCGACAAGATGGCGACGTTCGATGAGGAGCGGGTTCAACAGGTGGACCTACGATCGACGCGGCTTGTGTTTTTAATTCGAGCCTTGGGGCGGACAGCGCTTGACGACGCCGTGGCACCATTGGTCGAAGTGGTACGCAGCCGGCAGGAGCCCTACTCGACTGTCGCGATTCATGAGTTGGCTAATCTTCACACGCTGGTTTCGGGTGATGAGTTGGTCACGATCATTTCACAGATCGTTCGGGAGTCGGACCGTACGGAGACGCTGCTGACGGCATGTCCGGCGCTGTCAGTTCTTGCGGAGCCTGGGGATGCCGTCGCGATAGAGGCTTTGAAGTCGGTTTATCTCGGGCATGAGGGTGAGGTATCGTGGTCAGCGGCGCTTTCGCTCGCTCGCCTGGGGAGCACGGCCGGGAAGTCATCACTCATGGATCTTCTGGACCGTGAGTTTTGGTCGTCGGCTGAGCGGTACGAAAAGAAGGACGAGTCTGGGCAGGTCCACCGTTATCCCATGCCGCAGGGCATGATCGAGCGGTGGCTCCTGGCGACGCTCGATGTGGTTTTGAAAGTTGACGACACGGACTTGTGGGAAATGGTCGATCAGCTAAAGTCTGACCCGTCATTGGCGGTCCAGGCGAGGGCGAACGAGTTAATCGCGGCTCGGACGTAAGTCCAGTCAGCTAGGACAGTTGAGGTTCAGCGGAACATGGCCAGCAAAGAGATCATCAGCAAGGTCTGGATCGAAGACGGCTGCATCGTTTGCGATGCGTGCGAGACGGCTGCACCGGATGTATTCGAGGTGCTGGAGGAAACGTGCATCATACGTCCGGCGGCTTTGGATGTTGAGTTTTGCAAGCCGAGATCCACGGAAATCGTTGACGCAGCCGAAGAGTGTCCGGTTGATGTCATCAAATTTGAGTCCACGACAGTAGAGGTTTCCGACGCGGAAGCTGCTGCTGTTCCGGCCGACGCACCGGCGTCAGACGCAGCACCGGCGGCTCCGGTCGTTGCGCCTGCGAAGGCCGCGCCTGCGGAGGCCGCTCCTCCTGCGGCTGCGTCCGTACACGCATCGACGGCGGGTGCCCCAGACCCGGCGATCGCGGCGCTGCTTAAGGCGGCAACGACGCGCGGCGGTCATGCGGGAATGTTGAAAAATGCTGACGGGGGCATGGCTTCCAGCGGTTCGACGCGCGGCGACGCGCGAAACCTTCCTCCCGAGGCACGGCAGGCCAAGGTTCAGGCGGCCGCCAAGAAGGCTTCTGCTGATGCTGATGCGGGGCGACGTGCTTTCGCGAGCAGTGGCGCGCTGATGGTGGGCTGGGGTGCGTTTAGTGCCGGTGCGGGGTTGGCCGTTGGTCCGGCGTTCACGCGGTTCATGATGCCCAATGTGATGGAAGAGCCGGACCCGCGCATTCGAATCGGCAAGCTCCAGAAGTACTCGGAGATGGAGCCGGGCGGTGTGAATGAGGACTACAAGCCGCAGGGTATTTGGATGATCCGGCTTGAGGACCGCATCGCGGCGCTGAACATTATCTGCACGCACCTCGGGTGTATCCCGAACTGGCTGGTGAACGAGCGAAAGTACAAGTGCCCTTGCCACGGCAGCGGCTATTATCAAAACGGTGTGAACTTCGAAGGCCCCACGCCGCGTCCGCTGGAGCGGTTCAAGATTTACGTGGAAGATGGCATCGTCGTTGTGGATAAGAGTAAGAAGTACAACTATGAGCTGGGGCAGTGGGATCAGCCGAGTAGTTTTCTACTGGTCTGATAGCTGGTTCTGTGTGCTGGTTGTTGCAGCGGGCGTGTGTTGGGCTGATCGACTCGAAACCTAAGGACTCGATAGAAGTATGTTTGAACGTCTCGGAAACTGGATTCGCGAAGGGCAGATCTGGGGTAGCGTCTTTCGTCATGGCGTGCCGCGTGATCGTCGTACGCGTGCGATGGCCGTACTGAGCAACGTCTTTCTTCACCTTCACCCCGTCGCGGTGCGTAAGAGCGGTATTCGCCTTTCGTTTACCTGGTGTATGGGCGGTATCACGTTCTTTTTGTTTCTCGTCGAGATCGTGACGGGCGTGCTGTTGATGTTCTATTACCGTCCGACGGTCGAATACGCCTATTTTGATATTCAGGGGCTTCGTGCCCATGTGACGCTGGGCTTGCTTCGTGAGCTTCACCGGTGGGGTGCGCATGCGATGATCATCTCGATCTGGCTGCACATGCTGCGCGTGTTTTTAACGGGTAGTTACAAGCCGCCGCGTGAGTTTAACTGGGCTGTTGGCGTGATTTTGCTCGTGCTGACGATGTTGCTTTCGTTTACCGGCTATTTGTTGCCGTGGGATCAACTCGCGATGTGGGCGATTACCGTGGGGTCCAACATGGCCCGGGCGACGCCGGTCGTTGGTTACGAGGGGCCTGGTGCCGCGTGTATCCAGATTGGCGGCGTGCCGTTGGTGCATGCGGGTGACGACGCGCGGTTTGGGTTGCTCGCCGGTACGTTTGTGGGTCCGAACGCGCTGTTGCGGTTCTATGTGTTGCATTGTGTGTTTATTCCGTGTGTCGTGACGGTGTTGTTGGCCGTTCACTTCTGGCGGATTCGCAAGGACGGCGGCATCAGCGGGCCTCTGTAGCGCGGGTTGGTTTGGCAGGTGTTCCAGTTTGGTTTCGGGCTTTAGCGGTAACGGTCCTACATCGGGCTTGTCGTAGTTGAGATAGTGATGACGCAATTTCTGGCATCTGGTTCGGGCATGGACGGCATCAAGCACATTATCAACGTGCTTTGTGAACCGCACTGGTTCCTCATCTTGAGCTGCGTGGCGCTCGCGGTGTTTATGGTCGGCTATCGAACGTTTACGAAGCCGCCGATTGCCGCTGCGTTGGCGGGGGTTTCGACGCTGTTCTTTATTGCCAGTTGTCTCGATCCAAACTTCTTCAGCATTGTCTCCAAGGGCGACAACGTCCCGATCGTCATGATGATGGTTACGCTGGCGTTTGTACTCTGGATTGCGTTTCGGCAGGCTGCGATCAACGACGAGCGCATGGAAAAGGGCGAGCCGCTACTGGAGGCTGGTGCCGACGATAAGGTCTTGGTTTGGCCTGATCTCGTTTATATTGAGCTGATTTGCCTGGTCTTGCTTACGGCGTTTTTGGTCGTGTGGGCCATTTTCCTTCGCGCCCCACTTGAGCAGCCGGCTGACCCCAACGTCGCGCCGAACCCTGCGAAGGCTCCGTGGTACTTCCTCGGTCTTCAGGAGATGCTGGTCTACTTTGATCCGTGGCTTGCGGGTGTGGTACTGCCGGGGCTTATCGTCGTGGGCCTGATCGCCGTTCCGTATCTCGATAAGAATCCGCGGGGTAACGGCTATTACACATTCAAGCAGCGCCCGTTTGCGATCGGGACGTTCATGTTTGGTTTTGGAATTTTGTGGATTGTGTTGATTATTTTCGGCACGTTCCTGCGCGGTCCGAACTGGAACTTCTTTGGCCCTTATGAGTTTTGGGATCACAACAAACCCGCCGCTTTGCTCAATGTGGAGTTCCATGATCTGTTTTGGATTCAGATGTTGGGGCGTCCGCTACCTACGGAGGATGTGGCGTTTATACCGGCCTACATCATTCGTGAAATAGCCGGGATTGCGGTGTTGGGTGTGTATTTCATCGCGGGGCCGATCATCTTGCGTGCGGTGTTCTTTCGGAAGTTGTATGTGCAGATGGGCTTCATCCGCTTTAGCGTGATGGCGATGTTGTTTCTTGTGATGATGCTGATGCCGATCAAGATGGCGTTACGATGGACGCTGAACCTCCATTATATCGTCGGCATTACGGAATGGTTTTTGAACGTCTAGCGGGCTAGCGTTTGACGGCAAAGAGCCCGCGTGGGCGTACGCTGTGTTAATAACGTGTTTTCAACCGGGAACGATTAAGAGATGCCAGTCCCCGAAGATCGGTTGTATCAACCGGATAAGCTGAACCGCTGGTTCGCTGTGGCCAGCGTGCTGATGACAGCCTCGTTCATTTGGATGAGCTACGTTGATTACGCACGCCCCTGGCGTGACTATCAGGATAACTATTTCCTGAGCAAAGCCGCATTGGCGCACCTGGATTATCTGGACGCGGTTACCGAAGATCGCATCAAAGAGATCGAAGAAGCTCGGGCGCATTTGGAAATGCTCCGCGCCTCGTCTGATGAGGCGCAGATCTCGGAGCGTGAACGGTTGGTGGCGGCGCTTGCTGAAGCCGATTTGGAGTTCCAAAAGGTCAACGCGCCGTGGAGCCGAACAAGCCAGGTGCTTGAAGTCACACGCGATACCTATGAGAAAAAGCTCGGACTGTTTGGTCCGGACAACCGTGAAACCAAGGCCGCACACCAGCAAGTGCTCGATGAGGAAGAGCAGGAGGCCGCGCTTCTTAAGGAGAAGGAGCACTGGGAGGACCAGAAGAAGCAGCTTGAGACGGAGTTGCGGGCGTTAGATGCTCCGATTCGTACGGCCGAGAAGCGGCTTGCCGATCTGGAGCAGGTGGCCATTGATGCGATTATCAAAGATCGAAGCAACCGTGGTGTGCTCCCTGATGATGGGCGGGTTGCGGAGCTACTTCGCGACGTGCCGGTCGTGAGTTCTGTCATTAACGCCCCCTTCTTGGATTTTGTGGCCCCGAAGAACACTGCGTCGCGGCAGCAGGTAAATCAGCTTGTGTTGCCTGACGTTCGTCAACGGCTGAACTATCTGGAAACCTACACGACGGACCGCTGCACAACGTGCCATGTGGCTATTGACAACCCTGATTTTTCGCAGGAGCGGCTCGCTCAGAAGCTGGAGCGTTCGGTGCCTGCTATCAACGAGGCATTGCTGCGAGACGGGAAACCTGCTGTCACCATGCCGCCGCCACCCGCCGGTGCGGACGGGGCGACGCTGCCGGTCGGTCGTGTGACGGAGTTCTGGGCTGAGTTGAGCGAGGAGGCTCGCGACAACTACTTCGATGCCTTGTTGAAGCAAGTCAATGATTATCTGAAGGGGGCGGGCCGTAAGCCGCTTGAGCTTGGTCAGCCTCTGCTGGCTCATCCGGATCTCAACCTGTTTGTCACGGTGGACTCGCCGCATCCGATGGCCAAGCTCGGCTGTACGGTATGTCACGAGGGGAATCCGCAGGAGACGGACTTCGTTCTTGCGGCCCATTCGCCGGGTACGCACAAGATCGAGGAGCGTTGGAAGGAGGAGTATTACGATCGTCAGTTGGGTGTCCCGACGATGACGTTCGCGACGGTTGAGCATTACTGGGACCGACTGATGCGCCTGCCGAAGTATACCGAGGGCGGCTGTGCTAAGTGCCACACCCGGATCGCGGACATCTCCCGGTTTGAGGGTGAGCGGTACGGTCAGCGGCTCAACCTTGGTGAGCACTTGTTTGTCGATGTCGGTTGCGTCAACTGTCACGTGGCCGAGGGTTACGAGGACGCACGCCGCGTTGGACCTGATCTGACCAGTATCGCGGCGAAGCTCAAGCCTGGTTTTGTTCAGCAGTGGGCTTTTTTCCCGCAGCAGTTCAGGCCGTCAACGCGCATGCCACATTTCTTTGGGCAGGAGAATAACGCTGCCGGCAGTGAGAACTCGTTCGATACCACTCCGGAACTCCGAACACAGACAGAAGTCGCGGCGATTTCAAAATACCTTTACTCCGTGTCTCGTCCGTGGCAGCCGATTGAGAAGCCGGCAGATGTTCGGGGGGATGCTGACCGTGGTCGCGAATTGTTCACCAGTGCCGGTTGCTTGGCTTGTCATGGGAACTTGGCCGAGTTTGGTGAGGAATGGATTACGACTGATCTGATGCGCCGCGAGGGCATTAAAGATCTGGAGACAGCCACCTACCGCTACAAGGGCATGACCGCTGTGGAGCGTGAGCGTTATGCCATGGCGCATTTTGTCAGCGAACGCGACACCTTCTTGGATCCCGACGAGTCTCGGTTTGATGCTGACCGTGAATACAACACGCCGATCTTCTCGCGGTTTGCGCCAGAGTTGTCCGGCATCGGCTCGAAGGTGACGTTCGATTGGCTTTACTCATGGTTAATCCAGCCGACCCACTACACACCGACCACCAAGATGCCGAGTCTGCGTCTAACGCCGGGAGATGCCGCAGACCTGGCGACGTATCTCCTGACGCTCAAAAACGATGCCTTCGAACAGTTTGAGTTTGAGCTCAACAGTGACCGTCTCGCGATGGTGGATGAATTGATGTTCACTTTGCTGTCGTCTCAGCGGTCTGAGCGCCGCAGTCGTGCGATTATGGCGGATGAGAATGGCGAGTTGTCGGGCATGTTGGTTTCGCTGGTGACGTCGAGGTCGATTGATGAGGCCGGTGCCCGCGGCATTGTGGATTCAATGAGCCTGCTCGATAAAAGGCTGATGTATGTGGGGGTTAAATCAATCTCGCACTACGGTTGCTATGCGTGCCATGATATCCCCGGTTTCGAGGAGACCACGGCACCGGGCACCGAACTCACGACATGGGCCGAAAAACCGGTCGGGCAGCTTGACTTTGCGTTTTACGACCACGCGTTTCATGGGATGCGCCACGATAAGGAAGAGATCTTCGGCCACGTTTATCCAAGTGGCGCGAAGACGCTCAATTACTGGTCTCCGACGCCGGACGATATGCCGGAGCAGATCACGCTAACGCATGCGGCGTTCGCCAAACACAAGATGCTCAACCCGCGCATCTGGGATCGCGAGAAACTCAAACGCCCGTACGACAAGCTGAAGATGCCGAATTTCTACTTCTCCGAGGAGGAGGCCGAGGCGTTGACGACGTTCCTGCTTTCGCGTTTGCCGGCCCGGGTGACGGACAGCGTGGCTGTTGATTACGACGGTACGGTTAGCGGGGCCATTGCGAAGGGGCGGAAACTGACGCGCGAGCTCAACTGCGTCGCTTGCCATCAGATCGAAGATAACTACCCGATCGTTCAGCAATACTTCCGTCGTGATAGCTCTAACCGAGCTTCCGGAAAGGTGTTCGATACGGTTAATGCGCCGCCGTCGCTACGCGGTGAAGGTGCCAAGCTTCAGCACAACTGGTTCCATCTGTTCTTGCAGCAAGTCGAGCCACTTCGGCCTTGGCTTGCGGTGCGTATGCCGAGCTTCAACATCGATCCCGATGAGGCCACAGTCTTGGTGGAGTATTTTGCGGCCATGTCGCAGGATGACTCGGCGCGACTGGCAGAGATGTTGGCGAAAGTAGATGAGTACGTTGAACGTAAGCAGGGGGAACCTGGTGCGGGCGAAGGCGCTGGCGCAGATTGGTATACTCAGACCAGTTTGGAGCATTCGACTGAAGCGCTGTCTCGGTATGGTGTCGAGCGGGGCTTGGTGCGTGCGCGTGACATCGATATGCGGAGCAATTCGAGCGACAGGCTTGCGGAAGCTCATGCGGTCTTGCGAGATCGAGCGTCGTTCATTCAGGCGCTGTATGACGTGGACTACCCATTCGTTGAGCCGCCTTCGCCGTTATCTCCGACGGAGCGATTTGATCTTGGGATGCGGTTCCTTGGCGATATGGGCTGCCTCAAGTGTCACGTCATGGGCGAGATGTTACCCGGACCGGCCAAGAATACGGATGATTTTGTCCAGATGTATCGGCTCGATGGTGTTCGGGGGAGCGGTGATGACGCGGTTGTGATTTTGAATGGTACGCCGTACCCCATTCATTCGAAGATCGACGGGCATGAGATTATTAGCGGCACCTATACGGTCTACGAGGACACGGGCGACGTAGACGTATCGGCGATCGTGGAAGGGCCTGGTCCAAGCGGCGAGACGGAGCGGATCATGTTGGTGGCGGCCAGCGCGCCGAACCTCTCGTTGACTTACAAGCGTCTGCGTCGCGAGTGGGTGTTTCAGTGGATGTTGGAGCCAGGTGTAATCCAGCCGGGTACCAAGATGCCGCAAAACTTCGCGGGTGGCGTGAGTCCGTTCGAGGGTGATTCGACCTATCCGGGCACCGGGATCGACCATATCAATCTGTTGGTTGACGCGTTGTTCGATGGTGGACAGAAAAGTGTACGGGTACCCTTGTTAAAGATTTCCGCAGATGAAGAGCCGGAGGAATCTTTCGACGAGGATGAGGGTGGTTTCGACGACGACGATTTCGACGACTAGCTTTTTCCTGGAAATGGGACAAAAGCGCCTTGCGTCCGAACCATGGATCGGCTACAAGTTTTCGTTTGCTCGATGAAATGTCGAGAAGAAGGAGAAGCGTTATGTTTCGTATGAAAATCGTGGCGACGTTGGCTGTGGTGACTGTCTCCCTGGCTGGTGTGCGGGTTCAGGCGGACAATGGCACCATCAAGGGGAAAGTCGTCTTTGCGGGCAATGCCGGTGACCACAAGCGGACTAAGCTCAACACGAAGAAGGATCCGAACTGCGCCAAAGCCAAGAAAGCTATCGGTAGCTATAGCGTAGTCATTAACAAGAAAACCGACCCGATGACGCTTCGCAACGTCATGGTTTTCGTCAAGGAAGGCGTGAGCAAGAAGTACGATGCGCCGTCCGATGCGATCGTGTTGCAGCAGGTTGGGTGTGAGTATAAGCCGCATGTTATCACCATGATGGAAGGTCAGACGCTTACCGTTTCGAACGGCGATGACACCAACCACAACATCCATTTTCTTCCCAAGAAGAATCAGGAAGCCAATTTCACTCAGCCGAAGAAGGGCATGACGAAGGATCTGACGCTGTTGGCCGAGGCTCCATTTAAGGTCAAATGCGACGTTCACCCATGGATGGGTTGCTATATCGCGGTGTTTACGCATCCGTTTCATGTGGTGACAGGTAAAGATGGTACGTTCGAGCTGAAGGGCCTGCCCGCAGGGAAGTATACGGTTGAGGCTTGGCACGAGACGTTTGGGGCGAAGACTATGGTCGTTGAGATTGCGACCGACGAGACGAAAGAAGCGGACTTTACATTCGCGCCGTAGTGAGACTTAGTTGATTTGGTAGTATGCAGTAGGGCCGTCCGCGTTTGGATACTCTGACAGTGGAGATCGTGTAGATGAACAGCCGTCGATATACGGCCATTGCGTCGGTGCTTGTTGCTGTGCTGTGGCTCGGCTTCGCAACGCCGCTGCTTGCGCAGGACACTGCGGCGGCTCCGTCGTTTGATGTCGAGTTGACCGGTGACTATGGCTACCACCTGCCGCCAAACATCGCCCCCGAAGGGACCTATCCCCATACCGTTGATAGCCTGATCGACATTTTGCACTACTTTATGGTGGTGCTGTTTGTTGGGTGGGGCATTTTCTTTGTGTATTGCCTTTGGAAGTTTCGGCAGCGCGAAGGACACAAGGCTGATGCGAAGCCTATCAAGGCCAAGGCCTCAAAATATGCAGAGATTGTTGTGGCTATCTTTGAGGCCTTCCTGTTGATTGGCCTTTCGATTCCGGCGTGGGCTAGCGTGCGGAACGAGTTTCCCACGGAAGAGGAAAATCCACTTCACTTGCGCGTGGTGGCTGAGCAGTTCCAATGGAACTTCCACTATCCCGGACCCGATGGCGTGTTTGGCAAGACATCGCCGGCTTTTCTTGATCTTGCCACCAACATCCTGGGCATTGATCCGGCTGACCCCAACGGCAAGGATGATATTACGGCGACTGAGCTGCATATCCCGGTAAACCGTAAGGTGATTGCAGACATTTCCTCGAAGGATGTCATTCATAGTTTTGCCATCGGTGTCCTTCGGGTGAAGCAGGATGCCATTCCGGGGATGCGCATTCCGGTTTGGTTTGAGGCGAACAGAACGGGTAACTACGAAATATCCTGTGCGCAGTTGTGTGGCAATAACCACTATTCCATGCGGGCTCTGATGATCGTTGAGGATCAGGGGGTGTTTGACGCGTGGTATGCCAAGGCGGCTGAAGGGCCGGAAGAGTTCGACGAGGACGAGTTGGACGACTAGGACGTAAAGCATGAGTCACGACGAACATCACGAGTTAAGTTTTATCCGCAAGTACGTTTTCTCGATCGACCACAAGGTCATCGGGATTCAGTACGGCATCACGGCCCTTTGCTTTCTCTTCTTCGGGTTTTGCCTGATGATGTTGATGCGTTGGCAATTGGCGTATCCGGGGCAGGAGCTTCCGGTATTAGGCAAGCTGCTCGGGGAGGAGTTCTTTCCCGGCGGCGTGATGACACCTGACTTCTACAATTCCCTCGGGGTCATGCATGGTACGATCATGATCTTCTTGGGGGTCGTTCCGCTTCTTGTTGGGGCGTTTGGCAACTATGTCATGCCGTTGCAGATTGGTGCGCCGGACATGTCCTTCCCGAAACTGAACATGGCCAGCTACTGGATATACCTCTGTGGCGGTTGCGTAATGCTGGCGAGCTTTTTTGTGCCGGGCGGTGCGGCCAACTCCGGGTGGACGGCCTATCCGCCGCTGTCGGTGACGGCCACGACCGGGCAGACTTGGTGGATCATCGGCATGGTCTTTTTGATCACCTCGTCGCTGCTGGGATCGGTCAACTTTATCGTGACCATCGTGCAGCTTCGGGCCAAAGGGCTTACGATGTTTCGCCTGCCGTTTTTCGTTTGGTCGCAGCTCGTCACGGCGTTCTTGTTGCTGCTGGCGTTTCCACCGTTGGAGGCCGCCGGCGTGCTACAGTTGGCGGATCGCGTGTTGGGCACGAGTTTCTTCCTCCCCGAGGGGCTCGTCATCAGTGGGCAACAACTTGTCCAGGGAGCTGTGCCTTCTGGCGGTGGCAATCCTATTCTCTGGCAGCATTTGTTCTGGTTCCTGGCTCACCCAGAGGTCTATGTGTTGATTCTTCCGGCCATGGGTATCGTGGGGGAGATCATTGCCAACAACACCCGAAAGCCGCTTTGGGGCTATCGTCCGATCGTTTACTCGTCCATCTTCCTTGGGTTCATGTCGTTCATTGTTTGGGCTCATCATATGTTCATTACGGGCATGGGGACGAGTCTGAGTATGTTCTTCGCGACGACGACGATGATCATCTCGATTCCTTCGGTTGTGATTTTGACTGCGTTGGTGATTAGTCTGTACAAGGGTTCGATTCGGTTCAACGTGCCGATGCTGTTTGCACTTTCGTTCTTGCCGATGTTCGCCATTGGCGGTTTGACAGGCTTGCCCCTTGGCTTGCCGGCATCTGATATTCACTTGCACGACACCTACTACGTGATTGGGCACTTCCATTACGTTGTGGCTCCGGGCACTATTTTTGCGATCTTCGCTGGCGTTTATTACTGGTTCCCGAAGGTGACCGGTCGGCGTATGAGCGAGGGGCTTGGCAAGATTCATTTTTGGCTGTCGCTGATTGGGATGAATGGCGCGTTCATGCCGATGTTCTTCGTTGGCATTGCCGGAATGCTGCGGCGCGGTTATGACCCCGCAGCATACGCCGCGAACGAAAACCTTCTTGGTATGGTCAAGATGAGTTCTTGGTCGGTCTGGATGCTTGGGGTGGCGCAGTTGCCGTTTATCCTGAATTTCTTCATGAGCATTGTGGCGGGCAAAAAGGTTTCGGCCAATCCGTGGGAGGCGACGACTCTGGAGTGGTCGGCTCCGTCTCCGCCGCCTCACGGCAATTTCGAAGCGGTTCCTGTCGTCTATCGCGGCCCGTATGAATACAGTACGGACGATCGCAAGGACGACTTCTTCCCTCAACACTTACAGGCGGAGGCCTAAATTACGATGTCAGCCTCAGTTCTACCCTATACCGTCAAGCCGCACCCTGTTACGGGTGTTTATAGCGGCAAGCTTGGCACATGGTTGTTTCTCGCTTCTGAGGTCATGCTCTTTGGTGCGTTCTTCTCGACGTATGTGCTGTTACGTGTTGGCGCTCCTACTGAGGGTGCCGCTGTATGGCCGACTCATGAGCAGACCCACCTAAGCTGGAAGATTGGCGGTTTCAATACATTGGTGCTGATTATCTCCAGCGTGACCATGGTGTTGGCTTGGGCGCAGCTCAAGATGAACAATTTCTCCAAGGCGCGGCTGTACCTGATTGTCACGTTCGTTTTGGCGGGGCTGTTCTTGGTGGTGAAGCTCACGATGGAGTACTATCCGAAGTTCGAAGCAGGCATCAGACCGTCTACGAACATCTTTTTTGCCGCTTATTTTGTGTTGACCGGGCTTCACGCGCTTCACATCGTTGGCGGGATGGTCGTGATTGGTTACTTCATCGGACCGGGTGCGTCACTTTGGAAGAAAGACCCGGAGTACTTCACAAATCGGATTGAATGTACCGGGTTGTACTGGCATTTTGTGGATCTGGTTTGGATATTCCTGTTTCCCGTGCTGTACCTTTTGTAGGAGCCAGCGATGGCCGATTCCCACGCTGACATTAGCAAACACGTAAAGCTTTATATTGGTGTCTTTGCGGCGCTAGCCGGGCTGACCATCGTTACCGTTTTGGCCTCCCAGGTTGATTTTTCGGGACCGGGCCACGTGGTCGTGGCCCTGCTGATCGCGGGCATTAAGGCGACATTGGTGGCTGCCGTGTTCATGCATTTGAAATGGGAGCGCTCCGGATGGATCTGGTGGCCGCTTGTATTGTGTGCTTTCTTCTTTGTGGTGCTGATGACGCTGCCCACGCTTGTTGCGACAGAGTCTAGGGATCGCGCCCCTGCTGGTACATGGGACACAATCCCTGTGCGGGAGGCACCGGCACACAGTGGTGGTAACGCTGAGAGCGGGCATTAGGCTGTGTTGGGTTGGGTGCGATGGGGGTTGCACCCATGGAGACCACTGCGATGTCGCTGAAAGCATTTCACATTGTTTTTGTGGGTATTTCGATGCTGTTGTGCCTTGGCTTCGGCGTGTGGGCGATCTTCGAGTACCGCTCGGCGGGTGATGCCGCGGCATTGATCTGCGGAATCGGCTCGTTCGTGGGGTGCGTGGCGCTGCTTATCTATGGGCGTTGGTTTCTCCGCAAACTCAAAGGGGTTAGCTACCTATGATTGCCTTAGCCCGGAATCCTCGCTGGGTGTTGGTGTGTTGTGCCTTGGCTGCAGTTTTGGGGTGTGCTGAGAGGGTATCAGCGTGTGCGACTTGCTTCGGTGATCCGAACTCCAGAATGTCTGTGGGCGTAGTCTGGGGCGTGCTCGTGCTCGTCGGTATTGTGGTTTCCGTTCTCACAGCCTTTACCGGCGTAAGCATCTTTTGGATGAAACGGGCCCGGCGGCTGTCCGAACTTGACCGTGAATCACTTGGCTTGATGTAGATGGCCGCCACGACGCCCAACGGCGCTACTCGCAACTCCTTCGTTCGTGCCGCGCATGTTTCTGCCGTTGTCACGGCTGTTTTGATTTTTCCGTTGGTTATGGTCGGCGCTGGTGTCACCAGTCAGGAAGCTGGCATGGCCTTCCCCGATTGGCCAACCTCGGATAGCCATCTTCTCAATCCGCCGGGTTGGCTCGAGCAGAACGATAAGCTCTGGGAGCATGGTCACCGGCTCATTGGCTGGGTGGTTGGGATGAGTGCCATCGTGTTGGCCGCATCGACATTTCGGAAACCCGGAGTCGAGCGAATCCTTGGTCCGGCCACGCTTCTCGCGATTGTGGTTCAGGGGGTCATGGGTGGGCTTCGCGTGACGGAAGTCTCCACGGCGCTGGCGATGCTCCACGGCATCTGGGGGCAGCTATGTTTTTGTCTCGCGTGTACGACTGCGCTGGTGACGTCGCGCGCCTGGCTCCGGGGGAGTGCCTTGCAAGCCGCACCGGCTGCCAGCGTGTTGAAAAAAGGCTGCGCGATTACAACGGGAGCGGTTTTCATACAGCTTACGCTCGGCGCGGCGCTTCGGCATTTCGTGTCGAACGCGGCGCTGGTGGCTCATTTGCTTTGGGCCGTCTTTGTGGCGCTGCTTGTCGGTTGGATTGTGATGTGGGTCGTGGGGCAGCACCCGAGGCGAGACCTGCTTGGCGGGCTTGGTCGCATGTTGGCCGTGCTGATTGTCACGCAGCTTATGCTGGGCGGTCTTGCGCTTCTTGTCACGACGATGGGTGTGATCAAAGACGGGCCGATGGTCTGGATGGTGCCTTCGGCGCATGTGGCCGTGGGCGCTTTGATGCTGGCCACGACGTTGCTGCTTACTCTGAGTGTTCGACGACGCCTTTACACGCGCGAGCCGGATCCGGCGGCCGCCACAGGAGCCGCTTTGTCATGAGTCCTGCCACCGAAAAAGTGTTGTTGATTGAAGCGGTCCAGCCGCGCTGGGCGGCGTATGTGGAGCTTACCAAGCTTCGTGTATCGTCATTGGTGTTGGTGGCTGTGGGCGTTGGCTATTGCGCCGGGTGGGACGGTGTCTGGTCGACGGCTGTGTTGTTACGCCTTGTCAATACGGCGCTGGGTACCGCAATGGTTGCGGTGGCGGCCAACGCGATGAACCAGCTCTTCGAGGTGGAACATGATCGAAAAATGGACCGTACCGTTGGGCGTCCGTTGCCGACGGGTCGGCTAAGCTCGTTGGAGGTTGTTGCGTTTAGCGTGACGTCGGTCGTGGTGGGCATTGCGTATCTTGCGGTTGCCGTGAATGAGGTGGCCGCGTGTTTGGCGGCGATGACGTTCTTGAGTTACGTGTTCGTCTATACGCCGCTGAAGCGAACTACGCCGATGTGCGTGCATGTGGGGGCGGTTCCCGGTGCGTTGCCCCCGGTGATTGGCTGGGCTGGTGCAACAGGTGGTCTTAGTTTTGAGGCTTGGCTGCTTTTTACGATTGTATTTTTCTGGCAGCTTCCGCACTTCGCGGCTATCGCTTGGCAGTACCGTGAAGATTACGCGAAAGCCGGTTACCCGATGCTCGCCGTGATTGATGAGGACGGCACGCGTACCAGCTTGCATGTGGTGACGCATTCGGTCGCGCTAATCATCGCGAGCCTGCTGCCGGCGTTTTACGGTGTTTCGGGCGTCGTGTATGGCATTGGTGCCGTGGTGTTGGGTGTGGCGTTTCTTGGCTGCGGCATCTGGTTCGTGTCGAACAAGTCGCGGGAGTCGGCTCGTTTTCATGTGATCGTTTCCATTATCTACCTGCCACTGCTCCTCGGGTTGTTGCTGATCGACAAGGTGTAGATCATTTCAGCGGTTGCTGGGAGCAGTGACGATGTCCGGTCAGCACGCAGTAGACATTGCCGACTTGGTTCATCGCTACGGCGATCGTGTTGCACTGGATCGTGTGTCTTTCACGGTCGAAGCGCCTTCGATCTTCGGGCTTCTCGGCCCCAATGGCGGTGGCAAGACCACGCTCTTTAAGATTCTCGCCACGCTGTTGCGTCCCGCGTCGGGTAGCGCGCATGTCGGCGGGGTCGATGTTGTTTCCAATCCGGCCGCCGTCCGTTCGAAAATCGGCGTGGTGTTTCAAAATCCCAGCGTGGACGGCAAACTTTCCGTCCTGGAAAACCTGCACCATCACGGCATGTTGTACGGATTATCCGGCGCGCTGTTGAAAGTTCGCTGCGCTCAGCAGCTCGACAGGTTCGGCCTTAGTGATCGAGCGGGTGATCGGGTCGAGGCGTTGTCGGGCGGTCTCCGGCGGCGCGTGGAGCTTGCCAAGTCGCTGCTGCACGGACCATCGATTCTGATTCTCGATGAGCCGAGCACGGGGCTTGACCCCGGTGCAAGAATCTCGCTGATGGATGAGTTGCACCAGCTCCGCGACCGTGACGGTGTGACGTGCCTGCTGACGACCCACCTGTTGGAGGAGGCCGACCACTGCGACCGGCTGGCTATTCTCGATCACGGCAAGGTCGTGGCGATAGGCACGCCCGACGCATTGAAACAGGCTATCGGTGGTGAAGTCATCACGGTGCGTTGCGCCGATGCGGCGGGCCTTGGTGAACGGCTCGGGGCTCGGTTTAAGACTACGGCGGAGGTTGTGGATGGCACGCTACGGCTTGAGGTCGCGAACGGGCACGCGATGGTGCCGGAGATGATAGAGGCCTTCCCCGGGGAGATTGATAGCATTACCGTGGGACGCCCCACGCTGGAGGATGTGTTCGTGCATGTGACCGGGCGGCGTTTTTGGAGCGGTGGTGCAGAATGATGGGGGCAAGGATCAACAAGCCATGAGCAGTGCAAGCTCGGTTGAAGTGCGTCCCGCGTGGACGATGGCGGCTTGGTCGCTCTGGCGGCGTGAGGTCGTGCGTTTCTTGCGGCAGCGTTCGCGGATCGTTGGCGCGCTGGGGACGCCGATCGTGTTTTGGCTGCTCATCGGCAGTGGGCTTCGTGAGTCATTCGCGGCTGGTGGCAGCGGGGGTGGGGCCGACTCGATCAACTACCTCGAATACTTCTTTCCCGGTACGATGGTGATGATCGTCTTGTTCACGGCCATCTTCGCAACGATCTCGGTCATCGAAGATCGGCGCGAGGGGTTCCTGCAAGCGGTGGTTGCCTCACCCGCGCCGCGTTCCGCTATTGTCGTGGGCAAGGTGCTTGGGAGTACGACGCTGGCGTTCGGGCAGGCGATGCTTTTTCTGCTACTGGCCATTCCGACCGGGTTGCCGCTTGGGCTCGCCAGCTTCTTTGCCGTGGCAGGTGTGGTGGTCTTGGTGTCGCTCGGTTTGAGTGCGCTGGGTCTGTTGATTGCTTGGCCTATGGATTCCACGCAGGGTTTTCACGCGGTGATGAACCTGTGTTTGATGCCAATGTGGCTGCTATCCGGTGCGTTGTTCCCCGCATCCGGAGCGTCGCCGTGGGTGGCATGGGTTATGGCACTGAATCCGCTGACGTATGGGTTAGCTGCGTTGCGCCGGGCCTTGTACCCTGGCGGTGGCGGGGCGACGGAGTCGGTGCCGTCCATGGGCGTGTCGCTTGTAGTGACGCTGGTCTTTGGGTTGATCATGGTCGCCCTGGCGTCGCGCGTGGTCCATCGACGCGGTTAGCCGTGGCGGATGACGATAGCGCGATGCCGCATTGAATAGGGACTAGAGATGTCAGACCCACCAGAAATCACCAACGAGCCGACACGATCTCAGACTTCGTTCGCGCCGGTATTTGCGGGTGTGATTGCGCTGGGGCTGATAGCCGCGTGGTTGGTCGCACGCGGTGGCACAAAGCTCGACGATGCGCCGTTGCCGGTGATTGCGAAGGTGCCGGTGTTCTCGCTCATCGAACGTAGCGGTGCTTCGGTTACCGGTGATGATCTGCTCGGGAAGGTTTGGGTGGTGGATTTCGTCTTCACGGCCTGCGCGGGGCCGTGCCCGGAGATGAGCATGCGGATGCGCAGCTTGCAGGGGACGCTGATGGAGACGGGGCGGGATGTCACGCTCGTTACGATTACGGTTGATCCCAAGACCGACACGCCGAAGGTGCTCGCACGCTATGCGAAGAAATACCGCGCGGAAGCGGATCGGTGGCTTTTCCTGACGGGGGAAAGTGAACCGCAGATTCGCAAGCTCGTCCTGGAGGGTTTTCTGCAGGCGATTTCGCCCGCGACGGAGGATTCTCCGATTATACACAGCACGCGGTTCGTGATGGTCGGTAAACGGGGGCACATTCGTGGGTTTCACGACGGTCTCGATGTGACCGTGCGTGACCAGTTGCTTTACGATCTCGACAAACTGTTGGCCGAGGACGCAAACGATGATTAGCCTTTCCGACCTTCCCCTGGTCAATGCCTCGCTCAATTCGGTTGCGCTGCTACTGCTGCTGACGGGGTATGCCATGATTCGCAGCGACCGCCGTGACGCCCATAGGCGGTGCATGTTGGCCGCGTTCGGCGTATCGATGCTGTTTCTGGTTAGCTACCTGACCTACCGTTTAGCAGGGGCGGAGAAGAAATTCGGCGGTACAGGCTGGATCAGGCCAGTCTACTTTTTCATTCTTATCACGCACGTCGTTCTCGCTGCGACTGTGCCGATTCTGGCGTCCCGGACGCTTTATCTGGGCTTGCGGGGTCGGTGGGAACAGCATCGTCGGTGGGCCCGGATCGCGTTCCCCGTCTGGGTGTACGTATCTGTGACAGGGGTACTCGTGTATGTGCTTTTGTTCCGTATCTATGGCCCTGTGGGCTAATCGCCAGGGGTACGGTCACGCTTGAGCTCAAGGATTCTGCCCCTGCCGACGATGATGGGGTAAGCGTGCCGGATTATCGGCGGGTCGGGCGTGTGGCTCGGGCGTGGCGTACGCTGGTCGTGGTTGTGGAGTGATCGCACGATGTTCAACAAGTTTCTCGTTTTTCTGTCGGTGCTCGGGGCCGTCATGTTCGGGTTGCTGGATTTTTTGATTCAGACCAACTGAGTGGGCCTTGGGCTTGTCCCGATTATAGGGCTTGTGATGGCGGAAACCGTGCCTGGCGGGTTGCCACGCGGTGTGTTCTGAGGTAGAAGCCTCATTCGTCGTAGTCTTGGTAGTGGGCCTAGCCTTCTCGACCGATGCGGCGGGCGTGTGCCCGAGTGGCTAAAGGGGATGGGCTGTAAACCCATTGGCGTATGCCTACACAGGTTCGAATCCTGTCGCGCCCAATTTCGTTCCGGTGAACCATGCGTATAGACGAACAGCTACGCGGCAAGACGCCTGCGTTCTCCTTTGAGTTCTTTCCTCCGAGAGACGACGTCGGGTTCTGGGACCTCTACCGGACGATTGAATCGCTCAAACCGCTGACGCCGACGTATGTGTCGGTGACTTATGGCGCGGGTGGCTCCACACGACGAAAAACGGTGGAGTTGGTGCAGCGTATCCAACGCGATCTGGGCATGCAGGCCGCAGCGCACATCACCTGCGTGGACGCCGATCGAAACGAGATCGCGGCGGTGCTCGATGACTACAAGTTGGCGGGTATCAAAAACGTGCTGGCGCTGCGGGGTGATCCGCAGACGGGTGACGAGACCTTTCAGCAGACGGCCGGTGGTTTTCGATATGCGAACGAGCTCATCTCGTTTATCCGGGATCGCGGTGATAGTTTTTGCATCGGGGCCGCGTGTTACCCTGAGGGGCACCCGGAGTCCGGCAGCGACCAGTCGGACATGGATAACCTGAAGCGCAAGGTCGATGCCGGCGTCGATTTCCTCATCACGCAGCTATTCTTTAACAATGACGATTTTCTTCGGTTCCGCGATCGAGCTACGGCCGCTGGGATCGACGTGCCGATTGTTGCCGGCATCATGCCGATTTTGAGTGTGAACCAAGTGAAGCGGTTTACGCAGATGTGCGGTGCCCGCATCCCAGGCTCGTTGCTGCACAAGATCGAGGCCGTGGAGGATGATGCGGAGGCGGTGCGGCATATCGGGATGTACCACTCGACGCAGCAGTGCTTGGCGCTTCTCGATCACGATGTCACAGGCATCCATTTCTACACGCTCAACCGCTCGACGGCCACGCGGGCGATCTTCCAGCTTATAAACGCCAGCCTTACGCAAGGTGTATCGGTCTAGGGTAGCAGCTATCAGCGATAGTGCTTGCCTGTGTTTGAGATGCCCTCGAATCATTGTCTCGTCGATCTTGAAGACCTCTTCCATTCCATCCCGCGATCCAGTACATTCATCCATGATCAGTTTTCCTGTGAAAAAGGATTCCAGTTGCCGTTTTCAACAGGAACGCTGGCCTTTCTGTGCTGCCTCAGTCGGAATTGGACATTCCCAGATCCGGGCTTAGTTTGTCCCGGGAAAGGAAATGACCATGAAGAACGGACGTAGGAAGTTCTCAGGCGAGGAGAAGATGTCGATTCTACGGCGGCATCTGGTGGAGAA
>JAJRSR010000116.1 GCA_024278695.1 Planctomycetota bacterium
AGCCCGAGCCAGCGTACCGAGATCGCTGTTTCGACACTTCGTGCCAACGGTATGGCCGAAGCTGCTGCCGGTGACCTGAACGGTGACGGCGTCCTGAACATGGACGACATCACAGCCCTGTTGCAGGGTCAGGTTCCGAGCCAGAAGTCCCCGCGCGGGACGCGTGGCACCCTCCGGTAACACGGAAGGTTCCATGGGCTCGAGGGTTGGCCGCTAGCGGTTGATCCGAAAGTTCGGAAGTCACGGGAGGCGTATGGTGCGAAAGTGCCATACGCCTCCTTCTTTTTTTGCGAGAAGGAAGGTGGATTACACTAACAGAACGTCAGATAGCCTGGGGGCTACGTTGGAATGCCGCTACGGCCCGACACGTGAGAGTTGAAACTCGCTTTCCGTCGGCTCGCCGTCTTTGGTACCCTCAAGCCGAATGATGAGTGTTTCCGGGACTGGCCGATAGTACGTCACGCGTTGCGGATCTTCGTACTTGGAGTTCTTAAACACGACCTTGTTCGGCTCAATGTGCGTGATCGCGAAACTGAGGGCTTCATCCTTCTCCTCCCAACTGGCGAACTTTCGTGAAAAATGCTTGAGCCAAAGATAGAGCCGACCGTTATCCTTGGAAATCGCCATCAGCTCATACATCCACACTTTTTCTGCGCGAAGCCAACGAAACGTGCCCACCATCGAATCCCCAAGCGGTGCACTCCAACGCTCCTCAATGGCACCGGTACCGCGAAACGCCTGCCACGTGCCCTCCATCCACGCCAAGTCCTGTAAACGCGCATTTGCCACGCTGAGCGTCCGCTCGGTGATTGGTTTTGGGTCTTCAGCGCGAGCCGTCTCCGTACTATGACCCAAGGCCCATAGCGCACACGCGCCGACCGCAACTGCGACTCCCATACACACGGCGAAACGCCGATTCATCACGTGGTGCTGCATCTCATGTCTCCCTAACCTGTACGCACTAAGTGCCCCATGAATCTCACGCGCATCGTACCACGATTGCCGGAAACGAAAATGCCCGAAGCGTTCCGATCTCGGACACCGCACGGTTGCCCCGCACATCGCCGTTTGACGCGGCCACGTCCGGGTCCTACGCTAACATCTCCGACGGGGCGTGTGGCTCGGATCGCCCTATTTCCAGCATGGGAACGACTCTTCATGGTGCGCGTGGCTTTCACGGAAAACCTTCAACGTCATGTGTCCTGTGCTGCGAAAGAAGTAGATGCCGACACCGTCTGCGGCGCGCTCGACGCGATCTTTTTTCATTGTGAACGCGCGCGGGGCTATGTGCTCGATGAACACGGCGCACTGCGCAAGCACATGGTCATCTTCATCAACGGAAACCCGATCGAAGACCGAGTCACGCTTTCGGATGCGGTGGCGGCCAGCGATGAGATCTTCGTGATGCAAGCCTTATCCGGCGGTTAGGGACGCCCAGTGCGGCACCCACGCAAGCCAAGAAAGGAACCGATTCATGAGCGACCGTCTTCTCATTGCCACGCGTAAGGGGTTGTTTCAAGCTGATCGGACCGGCGACGCCAGCTGGACCATCACGCGCACAGCCTTCCTTGGTGACAACGTCACACTGGCTTTTTTCGACCCGCGCGACGCTTCCATTTACGCCGCTCTCGACCACGGACACTTCGGCGTAAAGATGCACCGGTCTACAGACGCCGGCGTAAGTTGGACGGAGTGCACCGTACCCCAATACCCAAAACTTCCCGAAGGTACTGAACCAGCGATTTCACCGGTAACCGGAAAACCCTATGCCACGACGCTCAAGCTGATCTGGTCGTTGGCCGGCGGCGGCAAAGACCAACCGGGCGTGCTCTGGTGCGGCACGGTTCCCGGCGGGCTGTTCCGCTCCACAGACTTCGGAGCCAACTGGTCGATGATTCATGAGCTTTGGGACCACCCGGACCGACTGCAATGGTTTGGCGGCGGGCTCGATCACCCGGGGATTCACTCGATCTGGGTGGATCCGCGCGACCACAACCGCGTGACCGTAGGCGTATCTTGCGGCGGCGTGTGGGTCACGCCGGACAGCGGCACGTCGTGGACGTGTCAGGCCAACGGCATGTGGGCGGCCTACATGCCGCCGGAGCGGAAGCACGACCCGATCATCCAAGACCCGCACTGCCTCGCGGCATGCACGGCGAACCCTGATGTCCTATGGGTCCAACACCACAACGGCGTGTTTCGCACGACGGATGGTGCCAAGTCGTGGCACGAGATCACCGCAGCCGCCCCCTCGACATTCGGCTTTGCGGTGGCCGCCCATCCGACGAACGAAAACACGGCATGGTTTGTCCCGGCCATCAAAGACGAGCAGCGGATCCCGGTGGATGGGAAACTCGTGGTCTCACGCACGACCGACGGCGGAAAATCTTTCGAGGTGCTCCGTGAGGGTCTCCCGCAATCGCACGCTTACGACATCGTGTTCCGCCACGCACTGGACGTGGACAACACGGGTCAACGGCTCGCCTTCGGCAGCACCACAGGCGGCGTCTGGTTCAGCGAAAACGCCGGAGACACTTGGCACACGCTTTCCTGCCACTTACCCCCCGTTCACGCAGTGCGATTTGGCTAAGCTAGGTCATGGCACACACAAACCTGTACCTGTACCGTTTGATGCCCTTCGGCTATCGGACATTAGATTGCTCTTATCGCTCCAAGAAACAGGTCATTTTGGCATTGGACCAAGTGGTTGGAGGGGCTATGATAGTTGATGGCTTGGCGTCGCTTTGGCTTATCGGCCAGCCGATCCGGGGGGATCGGTGGGATAGTGCGGCGGGCTGACGGGGTGCCGATCGGTCATGATCGACGGCGGGGAAACCAAACCATACACGCGACCCATTCATACCGCGCTTTCGCAAATGGATCGGTCGTCTTGGCAAGGGGAAGAAGCGTATGAACACCCAGAAAAACGAAACCAGTCGTAACCCAGTCTGCGGTACGATCGCCGCGTTGGCCATCATCGTCACGACGCTTGCCGGCCAGACGCCGGTACGCGCCCAAACCGGGACCGGCGGCATCGCGTCGCCCACAGGCAGCACCTACAGCGTGAGCCATCGGCTTCGCTTGCCGGTCACGGCCGAGAACCCGAATCCGGTGTGTACGTCGATCCTTCCGCAACCCAACAGCGTCCAGCCGGATGACATCGTCACGTTCGATGGCGTAGCTGAAACGCTTCGCACCTATATCTTGGGTACAACGCCCACGGTCGATGAGGTTAGAATCACCGAGAGCAGTGCGAGCTATACGATCACGATCGTAAGCACCATGCCCACCGGCCAAGATCTGTTTCCCGGTGGGTTCAGAGACATTAACAATGATCTCCTCACCGACGCGTGCTTCACGATCGGGCTGGATGATCTGCTGGATTGGGACGGCATCGACAACGTGATCGCCGGAGCCATCACGGCCACCTCAAACGGTACAACGGTCGTCGCGCCCATGGACGTGACCAGTGCCTTCGGTGCGCCGTGGGATGGGTTCGCAAACATCCCGCTCCCCGGAATGGCCGGGCAGGGAATCAACCGGGTAGAGCTACAGTTCCTTGTCACCAAAGAGGTGGATGTGCCTCCGAACGACCTGTGCGAAAACCCCTCCATCCTTAACAATGGCATCACCATCTTCACGACCGTAGGCGCAGACACGGACGGACCGGCTGAGCCGCTCGACTGCACGAAGTCCGGCTCCGATCAGATCGGCTCTGACATTTGGTACCACTACACGGCCACCTGCACCGGTGACCTTACGGTCGATCTTTGTAACGGCGGCTACGACTCCAAAGCCGCCATCTATGCCGGCTGCAATGCATGCCCAACCGAAAGACCCATCGCCTGCAATGATGACACCGAACAGTGCGGACCATTTGGACAGGGCGCGTTAGTGACCGTCCCAGCTACTCAAGGCGAATGCTTCACCGTCCGCGTGGGTGGTTTTCTCGCGGATCAAGGTTCGGGGCTCTTGTTGGCTAGCTGCGATGTCGGCAGTTGCTGCGTTGAGGGCGTTTGCCTGGCCAACGAAACCGAGCCGTCGTGCGTCTCGGTCGGCGGGACGTGGTTCGCCGATAACGACTGTGCCAATTTCACCTGCCCGCCGCCGCCGCCCGTTAATGATTAGTGCGTCGGCAGTGTGGAAGTTTTCACGGGAACGCCCTACTCAGACTCCACGGAAGCAGCCAGCGGAACCGCTAGCGATAGCTCGTGCAGCCCCACCGACAGTATCGACATCTGGCACCATTGGACGGCC
>JAJRSR010000117.1 GCA_024278695.1 Planctomycetota bacterium
ATGAACGCGGCGTGAAGATACCGGGTCGGTAGACGCGGTTTCATCTTTCGTGTGGACGGCGTCGATGGACTTCGTGGTACCCCGCGCAAGCGAAAACCTACGAGGCGCTTCGCTTGTTCACGCAACCGCTACTGTTTCGGCTCTATCTTGATGATATCCAGGTTGATCGCGCCGATGCGGTTGAGCAGCGGCATGCTGAGGTCAGCCAGACCGGCCGACTTGAGCGACGACACGCCGAACGCGATGCGGATCGGGCTACAGTCGGACTCGCGCAGCGCCGCGTCGTAGTCAACCCACGCGCCGTCGATCCAAAACTGCGTCCACATGTGGTAGCCGAAGATGTCATCCTGCTTCCCAAATAGCGGCACGTACGCCAAGCCGGCAACCACACGCGACGGCAGCCCGTTGATCCGACCCAGCGCCGCCAGCAGAACCCCGTGCTCGCTGCAATCACCCTCGCGCGTACGGCAGACCTCGCTCGCGGTAGCAAACCCGATGTTCAGGTTTTTTGTGGTAATATAATCAGTAACGAACCGTCTAAGGTTGTCGGCCAGCTTGTACGGGTTCTTCTTCGCGCTCACCCCCCTTGACCCGCGCTTGGCGATTTTTCTCAGTGCCGGGTCCTTCGTGTTAATCATCAGATTGACGTCGAGGTACTCGGTCAACGCATCTTGGTCGGGAGGGGGCATCGTCTTCGACGCGTGTCGCGGCTGACGCGATACGATCACATCAACCGAGCCGTCGTCACGGTTGACGATACGCTGCGGTCCGGTATCCGGCAGGTCCGCCACGGCGGCGGCTGTTCCCACGCCGGGCTTTGGGCTAAGGCGGTAGGTGATGGTCGAAGCGTTCTCGTAGTCGATGCGCCGCTTCGCGGGGATGGTCGTCGTCATGAAGATTTCGGGCGGGATATAATCCATCAGCGCCGATTTCTGGTCCGTGGTCACCAGCTCCATGTTGCCGACACCCGGCATGACCATTCGCGCCAACAGCGGGCGTCCCTGTTTGTCCACCCAAGAAATCATGTCGATCACGCCAACCGGAGATTCCATGGAAACGGTCACGCGCTGACCCCGACCGGTACCGGCCAGGCTTTCGTACGATTCCATTGCCCCGACCACGGTATGCGCCTCGACCGCGCCGTCGATGCGAATATCCGGCGCGAAGACAGGCAGCGTGTACTTCGTGCCCGGCTCCAAACCGCGGAGCATCGCCTGGCGGTACAACCCCCAGGACATCATCGCACCTTCCACGAAAGGGAATGTTTTCTTCTGATCCATGCCGAACTGTGACGTGGTAATGGTCACGCTGCCGTCTTGGATGACGCCCTTGGAGCTCGTCTTCATCACCGATGCGTTCATCTCAGAACCGAACGTCAGCGGCGTGCCGCCTACGGTCTCTGTCGTAAACTCCGTGACCTCGATCGTCACCGGATTGTCCACCCGACCGAGCTTGATGGTCATGTTGGTCTTGGTCGCAATCGTATCTCCATCCCGCGTCATGGTGGTGTGGCCGTACCCGACTTTGCCGCCCATCATGTAGATCTCGAGCCAGTCGTCGGCGAAACGGCCCTGGGGCGGATCACGAAAATCAAAACCCCCTTCCGCCCGAACTACACCGGAACCGGTGCTCAACAACGCGACCGCAGCTACCACGCAAACATATCTCATCATGATCTTCTTTTTTCCGTTGAAGTCTCAATTACTATGTGCCGCTTCCGCGAAGGTCGTTCGACTTCCAGCTCCCCCCTTTGTTAAGGAGGGGCCGGGGGAGGTTCTTTTCCCGATCGAAGCCCCCCTCAATCCCCTTTGGTAAGGGGGGAAGAAAAAACCGCAACGCTTCCCCAAACTTTCGAAAACAGGTCGCGCCTCGCCAGTCGCACCCCGCCAGTCGCGCCCTAACCATTCGCACCCGTCAGCCGACACCGCCGTCGTGATTAACCGGCACCCTTGAATGGTATCGGTCTATCGCCCGAACCACTGTTTGATCTTGTGGATCGTTGTGTCTCTTCCTGCCTTGGCGATCGAATCAGTCAGGGGGATGTCCTTGGGGCAGACTTTCACGCAGTTCTGGCTGTTGCCGCAATCCACCACGCCACCGCGACCGGACAGCACCTCCAGCCGGTCGCCCTTGTCCACCCTACCCGTGACGTCGGAATTGAAGAGAATTGCCTGGGAAATGGCGGCCGGTCCGATGAACGGTGAACGATCGTTAAACTGCGGGCACGCCTCCACGCAACAGCCACACGTCATGCAACGTGAGAGCGGGTATGCCTCTTCCTGTTCTGCAGGCGTCACCCGCGCACTGGCACCCGTGTCGTGATACCCATCCACGCGAACCCACGCCTTGATGCGCTTGAGCGATTCGAACATCGGCTTGCGATCGACCACGAGATCACGCACGACCGGGAACTTGGTCATCGGACGTACTTCGATCGTACCAGTGTTGTCCTTGAGAAGATCATCGACCAGGGCCGAGCACGCCTGGCGCACCCGCCCGTCAATCACCATCGTACACGCCCCGCACACCTCTTCGAGACAGCAGGAATCGTAGGCGACGGGTGTGGTGTTCTCATTATCCGAAGTCACGGGCTTTGCCGCGATACGCAGCAACACCGTCGTCATGTTCATCCCGGCTTCATACGCCACGTCGAAGGTCTGCCACTGCGAGCCGGAATGAGGGTCCGCCTGCCGCAAGACTTTGACTTTGATTGTTTGGGCCATGGTTGTTCTCGTTCCAAAGTCCTAGGCCGGTTTTTTCCCAGCGCCCGTCTTCCCAGCGCCCGTCTTCCCAGCGCCCGTCTTACCAGCGTCCATCTCGCGCCACACTTCTTCGATGATCTCCGCACCCGTGAGCCCGTACGTTCGCGGCCTGGGGGAGATCAAAGACGTATCGACCTCATC
>JAJRSR010000118.1 GCA_024278695.1 Planctomycetota bacterium
CACCGGGACGATTCGTTCCTTTCGGCCTTTCCCGATGCAACGCACGTAGCCCAGGTCCAGATTGATCTGTTTCAGCGTAAGATCGACGACCTCACTCACGCGCATCCCCGTAGCATACAAGAGTTCCAGCAACGCCCGGTCACGAAGGTAAAACTCATCATACGGGTCCGGTGCGGTGAGCAGCATCTCGACCTGCTCGTAACGTGCCACGTCCGGAATGCGCCGCCATAGCTTGGGTGACTCAATCAGGGCGGCCAAGTCTCGTTTGAGAATATGCTCGGCCAACAGGAAACGCAAGAATACCTTCACGGTAGCCAGGTGCCGCGCAATGGAAGATACGGCCAGCCCGCGCGCACTCAGCGCCATTAGATGCGACTGAACATCATCCACCGTCACATCGCCGGGATCGACCTGGCGCGCTACAAGGTGCTCCCAGAACTCGACAAGATCGCGGCGGTAGGCCGTCACCGTGGCACCGGAAAGCCCGCATTCGAGAAACACATAATCCAGGAATCGCTTCACGAGCGGCGCGGGCAGCGGCTTCGCCCTCGGGCTGGACTTTGGCGTCAGGATGGCGCTATTGTTCAAACTCATCGGCGATTCCAAAAGTGCCAAATCGTGGCACACTCAACACATATCGCTGTCGCGTCATACGCAGCCCCACGCAGGTGTCATATCCTTCGCATGAAGCGCATCATTCACATGCCATTACGAATGACCACGGCGTTATTCTAAACGAACCGACGTACGTCTCAAAGCACCGTTCAGGCGTTATCGGGCGGAATAAGAAAAAACATTGAAGCTATCGGACTCGTCGAAAGGCTTTCCGCAATAGCACCCTCGCGAGGCAACTCTTATCGGGCGTACCTTCTTTCGCAGTGCGGCCACGATTATCTTGCCGCGATGGTCGCATGCCCCCTCATAGCAGATTGCTCTTGCGGAGTCGCCTATCAACGCACTACGCCAACCTAGAACCGAACCACGCCAAACCGTCACAGGCTTCAACCCCGGCGGACCAGACCTCATGGTGGCCACATTTCCTTATACCAAGATCGGGTAGCCAGCAATTGCGGCTCCCTCCGGCGCAACGCCACCAGTTGCGTCGGCCGACAATCTGGTGCATAATCCCCCCGCGATGGGGCCATGGCGCAGTTGGGAGCGCGTCTGCATGGCATGCAGAAGGTCGGGGGTTCGAGTCCCCCTGGCTCCATTACCTGCCTCGTGATCTGCTGAGGTTTTTATGCGGATCACCCTGCCACATCCGGTGGCTCGTTTAGTGACACGGCACTTCCGATGATTCACCGTATTGCCGTAATGAGAGCAGTTGCCCTGCTTGAGAAGTTGCTTTGATGCCCGAGGGTGCTACCGGGTGGTTTGCCCCTAGCTCCTAATTCTGATTCTGATTCTTCCGGCAAAGAAATGTCGGGATGAACAGGCAGGACGTCCCATAACTCAAACCGCGCCTTGGGGTCGTGTTTGACGTTGCCACCGCTGGCATGATGCGCCCGTTTTTGCTACGCTAGCGGCCTAACGAGCTGGAGGGGGGAATAGGGGAACACAAGGCCGGCTCGTGATCCAAGACATTAGGATAAAGGCACCGACTCCCCCTTAGTTCGAGGATGGCCGCGCGAATGTGACTCGGCGTGATTGCCCTTCGTTCGGTCGCGATCATGCTTGCGCCGAACGATGGCACCGTACGCCCGGTCTTCGCGCATGAGAGTGGCGTACTCAATGACGTTGTTGCGTAGGAGGTGATGGTTTGTTTCGACTCATGATCTGTTCGCTCGGGCTGGTCTGTGTATGTCTCAATCGTGCCAGTGCCGTTGAGGTGACACTTGATGCCAGCAAAGACAACACGCTCTATTCCGAGGTGAACAACCTTAGCAACGGAGCGGGTGACTACTTCTTTTGCGGCACAAACGGTACCGGTAGTAACCGTCGCGCACTGCTCGCGTTCGATGTGGCCGGGGCGATTGCGCCCGGCTCCACCATTGACAGCGTCGCGCTCGAACTTTACATGTCACGAACCACAACCGGTGCCAGCTCCGTCAACCTGTACCGGGTGTTGACCGACTGGGGGGAAGGCTTGTCGGACGCCTCCGGCAACGAAGGCGGCGGCGCAATTGCAACCGACGGTGACGCCACCTGGGACTATCCGTTCTACAATACGGCGGACCCGCCATCCGCGCCAACCTGGACGAATCTCGGCGGCGATCATTCCTTATCGTCCAGCGCCGTGACGAGCGTCAATGCTACGGGCACTTATAGCTGGAGCTTGAGTTCGCGTATGGTGTCTGATGTGCAGGGGTGGCTGGATACGCCGGCAACCAACTTCGGTTGGATCCTGATCGGCGACGAAGGGCCGGGTCGATCGTCCAAGCGCTTCGATTCACGTACGAACCTCACGCCGAGCCGTCGCCCGCGGCTAGTCATCAACTTCACACCGCCAAGCGTACCGGGTGCCTGTTGTTTTGTGGACCAATCATGCCTCGTATTATCTTCCACCGACTGCGCCACCCAAGGCGGCACATTTGAGGGTAATAGTACGACTTGTACCCCGAACCTCTGCCAACCGACGGGCGCTTGCTGTTTCGGTGATGGGTCCTGTTCCGTGGAAACGGACGGCACCTGCACGACGGCAGGCGGCACCTACCAGGGCACCGGGACGGATTGCACGCCCAACGTGTGCCCTCAAACCGGAGCTTGCTGTTTTAACGACGGAACATGCCAGGAACTCATCCTTGACGAATGTAATACGGCGCTTGGTGCTTTCGAAGGCGAGGGAAGCGTGTGCAGCCCAAACCCCTGCTCGATCGTCCTCGAGCCGTTCGTCGATGCCCTCCCCCTGCCGGCGGTGGCCCAGCCGATAAGCGGCACCGTCGGCGGCGTAGCCACGTATGCCATCGCCATGACGGAGTTCGACCAACAACTCCACCGCGATCTTCCGCCTACGACCGCATGGGGCTACGGCGGCACTTACCCCGGACCGACGATCGAGGCGACCACCGACCTTCCGGTCACCGTAGAATGGATCAACGACCTTCGCGATGAATTCGGCACCCTCCGCACGGATCATTTCCTGCCCGTCGATCTTTGCATGCATGGGCCTGACGTCGCTGGTGCCAGCCCACGGACAGTCGTCCACCTACACGGTGGACACGTACCACCCGAATATGACGGCTATCCGGAATCCACCTTCCTTCCCGGCGCTTCGGAGACGTACGTCTATCCCAACAACCAACCGCCGACCACGCTTTGGTATCACGACCACGCCATGGGCATCACGCGGTTGAACGTCTATATGGGCCTCGCGGGCTTCTATATTCTTCGCGACGCTTTCGAGAGTAGTTTGAATCTGCCAAGCGGCGAGTTCGAGGTCCCACTAGCGGTGCAGGATCGCTCGTTCAACTCGGATGGTAGCTTCCGCTATCCTGCTGTCTGGCAGGATATGTTCTTCGGCGACAAGATGCTGGTCAACGGCAAGGTCTGGCCCTACTTCAATGTGAAGCAAGGCCTTTACCGTTTTCGCATCCTAAACGGATGCAACAGCCGCACGCTCAGGCTATCCATGTCGAACGGTGCAACGTTTCATCTGATCGGCATGGACGGCGGCTTGCTCGACAGTACCGTTCCCATCACCGAAATGACGCTGGCACCGGCCGAGCGCGCCGATGTGATTATCGATTTCGGCGGCTACGCGCCCGGCACGGAGATCTTCCTGACCAACAGTGCACCGGCACCGCTATTCGGCAATCCCACCGAAGGCCTGCTGCCCAACGTGATGAAGTTCGTCGTCACGAACGAAATCGGCGACACCGGTGCCATTCCGACGGCACTTCGACCAATGGAGGTGCTCGACGAACAGGACTCTGCGGGGGCACGGGATTTCGTGTTGACCCGTGCGCCGGGCTCATCGCCGACCTGCGGCGACTCGTGGTGGCTGATCAACGACTTGAGCTGGACCGACGACATTACCGAGTTCCCGGTGTTGGGCTCAACGGAAGTCTGGCGCTTCATCAACCAATCGGGGGTGATGCACCCGATGCACATGCACCTGGTGATGTTTCAGGTGTTGGACCGGCAGGCGTTACAGTTTATTGGCGGCGAGTTCGTGCCTGTTGGAGCCCCAATCCCACCAGATCCAACAGAGTCCGGCTGGAAAGATACGGTGCGTACCAACCCGCTGGAAATCACCCGCGTCATCGCCCGCTTCGACGGCTACTTAGGACGATACCCCTACCACTGCCACATCCTTGAACACGAAGACCATGAAATGATGCGTCAGTTCGAGGTCGTGGCACCGCCACCCATACCGGCCGCCTCAGAGTGGGGTCTGGTGGTGATGACCCTGGCCGTGCTGACGTGTGGATGTCTCATACTAAGAAAACGACGCTACGCCGTGTTGGACTAACCGTCATCCGCCGCGCGAGACAACGCACACGGCCCGAACTCCGTTGGCTCCACCGGATCGTGCAGGCTACGCTTGTTCTACTGTTTTCGGCCATCATCAACCATACCGACAACCTCTCGGTCCATGATTTCGATGGATACGCGATTATCGTTGCTATGCCGCGTTTGCTTTGTTAGGATATCTGCTAGCGTTTGGGCTGGCGGACCCGAAAGAAAAACGTCGTCGCGCACAAAACCCTCTCTTTGATCTTGCTCTCGCGATGGGGCGCTGGCCGCGCTGTCGAAGGCGGCCATGCAACTTGGTCCAGCCCGATGTTTCCGTAAACTTCCTGGATATATCGAGCGTTGTGAACTCGTTCCTCAGCACCCAAACGTACGCAACATCGCCAACTACCACGGGCCTGTGCACCTGCCCGTCTAGCGTGACATGCGGAGCTACGGCGTGTACGTTTGACCGCAGCGCAGGCGAACAGCTTTGCCTCAAAGGCGGTTGTGTCGATCGGTGTGGGCGTTGCGCTCTGTAGCACCGCGACACCGCTAGCATGGACGGCTCGTGCCCCACATCAGAATGGTCGTTGTCGCTGCAACAGAATGCAGCCTTGTATGGGCGGCAGCGGGCGCAAGACCGACCTGCGACGTTTGCCACCCATCCGCCGATTCTGTCTTGCCCCCGTTTTGTTACTTGCTCCGTAACGCGGCTTTGAGGTAGGCTTTCTTGAACTTTTTGGACGTCGGTTTGAGGCGGTTGGCCCGCTCGAAATGCTCCAACGCTTTCTCGTGCTGGCCCATTAACTCATACGTCCTGCCGAGCGAGTAGGCCGCGTTGGCTCCATTCGGGTGCTTTTCGACCCGCTCCAGACCGATCCGCAGCGCCCGCCTCATGTACGCTTCGGCCTTGGCTGTCTCCCCCATCATCCGATAGGTTCGCACGAGGGATCGGTTCACTGAGGCGGCGCTCGGATCCTTCTCGTACCGGTCCAAATCCAACTGGAGCACCGTAGCGATTCGCGCATCGTACCGTTCGAGATCACCAGCGTTCCGGTAGGTCTTGGCCAGTTTTCTCAGCGTCGATGCACTATCCGGTTTTTCAAGAAGCACGCGTTCGTACAAGGCGGCGGCCATATCCCATCGCTCGTAGCGGGCGTATCGACCGGCGAACTTATCGACGCCGTTCTTGATTCGCGTGTCGCTCCGCTTTTTTCCTTCGGGCGTGGCGTAGATCGCGAGCGTGGTTCCCCCCGCAAGCAGCAACACGAGCACCGTCGTCAGACCGGCTCGCAGCGCCAGGCGACCGGACTCCCCGGCAGCCCAGGTCCCGCTCGCGCTTGCATCCAGTCCTCGTTTCCGCGCGTAGCCGTAGTGTAAGGCCGTGGAAGCCAACGCATAAGCAATGAGAATCTCCGCAACTTCCGCTTCATTGAATCCGAAGGGACCGAGCTCAAGGACAGCGCCCAACACGAAGAACGGCCAGAGATAAGCCGGCGGCACGGCCAAGCCGCACTTGTCGGCCCACACGGCAATCCGCCATCGCGCACGAAGCGCCACCGGAACCACCAAACCATAGATCACCAACCCGGCGGCCAAGAGGTATCCGAGGCTGTCCTTCAGGACCGTGCTGTAGGGACCGGTCAGGAAATTATGCAGGTTGGTTTCGCCCTGTAGGTTCTTAGCTTTGAAGTAATCCGGTGATTCAAACCCGATGACACGCTGCCCCCAGGATATTTCCTCCATAGCGACATAGAAGAAACTAACCGCCAGGATTCCGAAGAAAGGTCGGTACGCGCCCTTACTGAACACGATCCGCATGGAACACACGAGCCCGGCCACCAGCAACCAGAACTGCGTCCATTCCCCGAAGAGGTCTTCATAGGTTCCCCAGATGTAGGCGATCGGAAACCAGACGGCCATCATGGCGTACGAACACACGATAGCCGTGAAAACGGCATACGCGAATAAAGCATGGGCTTTGATTTGTCGCATAGGTTTTTACCGAAACTATCGCTGCAACTCTTCAAGATCACGTCAAGACGCAAGACGAATCATAGCTCCGGCCGCCGCAACGAGCGAACCCACCGGGCGACGGATCTTGATCGGTCGAAACGGCCTGCGAAGCAAACTGCCGCATCCCCGGTCCAAAGTGACCGATAGCACGCGAACCCCAGTCTTATTTGATGGTTATCGCCTCTCACGATCTCGGACGTTCTTTTTCTTATCGGCGGGAACAAGCGAGTGTATGCGGCTTGTATGGCACTTCAGACCGAGCCTCGGAGTTTTCGGAGCGTCATCCGGCCGACTTCACGCAATATATCCTGGAAAACGCCCAACACGATCGGTATAGTCGTGTGGGCTTCATTGTCAAAATTGATTCGTAACTTGCGATAGTGGATCGTCCCACATAGACTGGTTTGCATGGGGGTACTGGCGTTCGTCTTTCCGACTGCGATTGCTGGTTGGTGGACGTCACTCCTCGCTCTTGGCTATACGTTAGCCGGAGCGTGCTGATGACAGAGGGATCACGAGAGGAGATTGGAATGAAGATTGGACATGGAAAAGTATTGGGTGCTTTGGTTGCCGGCATGCTCGGAATCGGCGCGGCCGACGCGATGGCAAACCGTGCGTGCTGCTATCCAGATGGTAGCTGTCAGAGTTTCAGGACCAACGCAGAAGTCGCGGAGTTCTGCCTGGCCTTCGATGGCGTCGTCCAGGTCAGTGGCGTGACGTGTGCGGACAATCCTTGTGCGACGCCGTATTGCGGCGACGGCATTGTCGATAGCGGCGAAGAGTGCGACGACGGCAACACTGATAGTTATGACGATTGCCGCAACAACTGCACGGTCCCGTTCTGCGGCGATGGTATCGTCGATGCGGGCGAGGAATGCGACGGCGAAACCGGCCCGATGCCCGGTGACGATAGCGATAGTGATTCGGACAGCGACTCCGATAGTGACAGCGATTCCGACAGCGACAGTGACTCGGATAGTGACAGTGACTCGGACAGCGGTAGCGATTCGGGCAGTGACTCCGACAGCGACAGTGATTCCGATAGCGACTCAGACAGCGACAGCGCTCCGAAATGTCGCCCTGATTGCACGTTCGCCAGCGACAGCGACAGCGATTCCGACAGTGATTCGGATTGCCCTAGTGATTCGGATAGTGACAGCGATTCGGACAGCGATAGTGATTCGGATAGTGACAGTGATTCGGACAGCGACTAATTGCTTACGTTAAGGCAACGCAAGCGACAGACCCGATTATTGAAGTAGGTTTAGCCGCAATTGGCCGGTTCATTTGTGTGAACCGGCCAATTGCTTGCGCCATAAGGAGCTGATGCCGCGTTCCGGCAGTAC
>JAJRSR010000119.1 GCA_024278695.1 Planctomycetota bacterium
AAAGCCCCGCGTGCCAAGCAATGGTTTTGCCATATTCTGACGGGGGGGCAGGATTTGATGGAGGTTTCGCTTCGCGTCAAACGTGCGTCGTTTGGGACGAAAACGCTGGCGGCGCGGCTTGGCGTGAAGACGTTGGATGAGCGAACGGACCTGCCGATCTACGGCCAATGGAAGCGCGTCCGCGTGCGCGCCCAGCAGGGTGGGTGGCAAGAAGTGCGGCTGCACCTTCGAGATGCCGTGGACGTCTCCAAGGCGAAGTTTCGGGCATTCCTGAAAGACGCCGTCACGTCGTACGAAAAGCAGGTGTCGCAAACGGAGGCTGATCCGACGAAGTCCGAGCCGTGGCGATCGCTCGGGCTCGAATGGCACCTGTCGCAAAAATCGATCCATTGTCGACACAAAATCAAATGGGAACCAACGGTGTTGATGTCGTTGGTCGGGCGGTTCAAGTCGATGCAGGCCGATCTCGTCTTCGACTGGGCGACCAAGACGGCTGGCTCGTTTTCGATGCCGGGCGGCGGCAAGCCCATCGGCAAGATCGTGACGAACATCGGGCGCGGGATGCGGGTTGAGCTTCGCGTGCCGCCTCAGGCGTTCACGCCGACGCAGGTGGACCGCCTCGGCGAAGACGTCGAGATTAAACCGGGCACGGCGTACGACCGGCTCGTGTTTTGGGTTCGTGATCTGTCACAGAATGACACCAAGCAACTACTCGCCGTGTGGCGTGCGTCTTTTGGTGATCGGAAAAAATCGAGGCTAAGATCGGCATGACCGCGTTGGTTCCCAATCGTTTTCTGTTTGATTTTTCGTTCGCCCTCGCGTACCGGGCGAAGCTCCCAAAAATCGACGGCGAACTGAAAAACTGGACCGATGCCGAGCGGCTGCCGTCGCTTGGGGAGCTGGACAACCAGGAAGACTTCGCCCAGCTATGGGCCTGCTGGAATGACGACGGGTTGGCCATCGCCTGTAGCGTCTTCAAGAAGCGGCAGCGGCTGCGGTGCGATCCGAAACGGTATTGGGAGGGGGACAACCTGCGACTTTGCCTCGACATGCGTGATACGCGGAACATCCGCCGCGCGACCCGTTTTTGCCAGCAGTTCTACTTTTTGCCGACCGGCGGTGGTCGTAGCAAAAAGGAGCCCGTCGCGGGTGTAGGCAGGCTCCAGCGGGCTCGGGAAGACGCACCTAAGGTGCCCACGGAGGACATCCAGGTTGCATCATCCGTGTCGGCAACCGGCTACAAGCTGGAGGCTGTGATCCCCGCCCACTGCCTGGGCGGATTTGATCCCGCAGAGCATCCCCGGATCGGGTTTTATTACCTCGTCGAGGACGGCGACCACGGGCAGCAGTGTCTTACTGTGGGGGATGATCTCTCGTGGAACATTGACCCATCGACCTGGGCGACGGCCAGATTGGAGCGGTAGGGGCTTCCGGCGCGAAGGATCTACCATTTGTAGCAACTTGCTGGTCCCGCACTTGAGAGGGTTGCCGGGGCAGTCGGCTTTCTTATAATTCCGGGCTGCGTGGCTCGGCCGTCGAGGCCACGCGTCGGATCTGGTGGGCGATCACGATAGGGAATGACTTGATGAATCTTCAAGGGTTTTTTACATCGACCGAGTTTTTGGCGCAGTTTGCGGCGATCATTACTGCGATTTTTTCGACGATCGCTTCGCAGTTCATCGGGACGTTCTTCGGGCAGGTCTAGGGCCGTTCCGGGGTGGTGCATGCCGAAATCTGCTGTACGAGTTTTTGGGGTGTCTGCTGGAACGTATGGGATTGCTTGACCTGTTTGGTCGATCTACCTATATACCGGTTCTGCCGCTGGCGATATTTGGCGGTTTTGGAAGCGCGAGTGCGGCGGGGGACGGCCCTCGCCATCGGATGCCTATGAAGGCACCATTGAGGTTCTTGATGCACGTTGAATGTTAGCCCACTTCGATTGTAACCCCGTCTCTATGGCTGTGGCTTTCGAGATGCCGGAACCGGCTGGTTCCTTCTATGCGCGTGCGGTTCTTGTGGCAGGGGCTGGTTTTGTGGCGGGGGCTGGGCGATGAACGTCACACTCCCCGACGGCACCGTGCTCACGCTGGCGGACGGCGCTTCGACTGCTGACGTGGCTGCCGAGATTGGACCGGGACTGGCTCGCGTCGCTTTGGCGGGTGTTGTGACCTGTGCCGGCCATGACGGCGAGGTCTTCGATCTTCACCGTTCGCTTCCCGCGGATTGCAACATCAAGATTCTCACCGCGACCGATGCCGACGCTGATAGCTTGCTCCTGCTTCGGCACAGCGCCGCCCACATCATGGCTGAGGCGATCTGCAAGCTTTTCCCTGAAACTAAGCTCGTCTACGGGCCGCCACTCGAAGACGGGTTCTATTACGACATTGATCTCGATCACTCGATCACGCCGGACGACTTCCCGAAGATCGAGGAGGAGATGCGGCGCATCGTCAAAGAAAACCGCCGATTCTCCCGTGTGGATATGACGCGGGAGGAAGGGCTCTGCAAGCTCCGTGACGAGGGCAGCCGGTATAAGATTGATAACGCCGAGCGTGCCGAAGGGGACGCGTTGAGTTTCTATGTGACCGGCGAAAACGTCGGGACGGATTTTGAAGACCTCTGCCGCGGGCCGCACATCCCGGCTACGGGCGTGGTCAAGGCGTTTCAGGTTCGCCAGGTCAGCCGGTCGCACTATCGCGGCGATGTCAACGATCAGCCGCTACAGCGGGTCTATGGTACGGCGTTTTTAAAAAAATCTTCGCTAAAGGACCACAACGAGCGGCTGGAGGAGGCCAAGAAACGCGACCACCGCGTGCTGGGCAAGGAGCTCGATCTGTTCACGATCGACGAGGTCGCCGGTCAGGGCATGATACTGTGGCTGCCCAATGGTGCCGTGGTTCGGACTGAGTTACAGAATTATCTCTCCGCTGAAATGGTCAAGCTCGGCTACAGTATGGTCTACACGCCGCACATTGGGCGGCTCAAGATGTACCGGACGAGCGGGCATTTCCCGTACTATAAAGAGTCGCAGTTCCCGCCGATGTTTGAGAATGAGCGGGCGCGCGTGTTGAATGACCTGTGGGAAGCCTGTTACGCTCGCGGCGATGCCGAGGGTTTCAGCGAAGCCGAGCAGGGTGCCATGGCCGCGCTGGAAGTTACGGACGATTCAGCGGGGCTTCGGCTCACCGAGAAGGGTTATGCAGCGGTTGCCGACGGTAAGGAGCGAAACCTCAAGGCGATTGAGGCTTTGCTCGAAGAGGGCGATGGGTTCTTGCTTCGTCCGATGAATTGCCCGCACCACATTCGTATCTACGCTTCTCGGCCGCGAAGCTACCGCGATCTTCCGGTTCGTCTGGCGGAATATGGTACGGTCTATCGGTATGAGCAGAGCGGAGAGCTATCCGGAATGACGCGCGTCCGCGGTTTTACGCAAGACGACGCGCATCTTTTCTGCACCGAGGCGCAGTTGGCCGATGAACTGCTCACGACGGTCAAGCTCACGCGACAGGTTCTTGAGATGCTCGGACTGAGCGATTACCGGGTTCGTATTGGGCTTCGTGATGAGGCCAGCGACAAATACGTTGGTTCAAAGGAAAGCTGGGAGCGGGCCGAAGCTGCGGTTCGCAAGGCGGCACGGGATAGTGGCGTCGAGTTTTCAGAAGAAGCCGGAGAAGCCGCTTTCTACGGCCCCAAGATCGATTTCGTCGTGAAGGATTGCATCGGTCGGAGTTGGCAATTGGGCACGGTCCAGGCCGACTACAACCAGCCGGAGCGGTTTGACCTGACCTATGTGGACCGCGATAACAAGCCGCACAGACCCGTTATGGTCCATCGAGCACCGTTTGGCAGTATGGAGCGGTTTGTCGGCATCTTAATCGAGCATTTTGCCGGGGCGTTTCCGCTTTGGCTCTCGCCGGTTCAGGTGGGCGTGGTGAGCGTCAGCGAAAAGAGCGAGGCGTTTAGCCGGGAAGTTTACGACAGCCTTCAGAAGGCCGGTCTTCGGGCTCGGCTCGACGTTTCTGGTGAGAAAATCGGCCCGAAAAAACACCGTTTGCGGGCGGCGAAGGTCAACTATATCCTGGTGGTCGGTGAGCAGGAGTTCGCGAGCCGAACGGTTAACGTGAATGAGCGGGGCGGCAAGACAATTGGTAACCTGTCCATCGAGGCGTTTATCAAGGCTTGTCGTGAAGAAATTGATACCAACAGTCTGTGCTCTCTGCTAGTGAAGGATTAGCCTGTGATCGCGGGTGTAGGATCAAGGATAGGATTATTGCAGTATGGCGTCCCGGTTTCGATGGTGTGCATCGAATTGTGTGAAACGGGAGCTGTCGCCGGATTTCATTTGTAGGGGTTTGCTGCTATCGCAAAAGCACTTCGACTGAACGAGCGGATTCGTATTTCGCCCGTCCGGGTCATCGACCAGAACGAGAATCAACTGGGTATTATGCCGTGCGACCGCGCGTTGGGGATGGCGCGCGACGCTGGACTTGATCTGGTCGAGGTCTCTCCGAACGAGAGCCCGCCGGTTTGTCGTATCATGGACTACGGCAAGTCACTCTACGAAAAGAAAAAGCGGATCAAGGCGTCGGCGCAGAGCCACCAAGTGACGCTCAAGGAAATACGCCTGCGTCCCAAGACTGACCCCCACGACCGTTCGATCAAGATGTCGCGGGCGGTTCGTTTTCTTGGGGAGGGGCATAAGGTTCAGTTTACGATGCTGTTTCGTGGGCGTGAGCGATTTCACCGGGAGGTGGCCGATGCCATTTTTAAGGGAATCATCGAAGAGCTTGGCGAAACCGTTCGCGTCGATCAGTTTCCCTCGATGCACGGACGTCGTATGACGATGGTCGTCTCACCTAGCAAGAAAAAGCCGACTGCGAAGGCTCCGGGTAGCGCACCCAAGCGAACGAGCATTCCCTCGGCTAGCGCTGGTGCGGCTGCCGCTGCTGCGGCCGCAGCGGCGGCAGGTGGCGATGAAGAGGTGCCCCCTGCTCCGGCGGCACCCGCTGACGCAACCCAGGCACCGCCGGAGGCTTCTTCGGCACCGGCGGCTCCCGCTCCGACGGCTACCGACGAGCCGGTCAACTAGCGCCTACCCTATTGATGGCGGATACGGTGTGACCGCGAGGCCTGATTTTTTGCGTCTCGGGAGTGGCGAGGTCTCTACCGTGCGGTCTTCGCATGGTAAAGATCACCGCTTGTGGGCTCTCCAGGTCGTTATTGACCTGGCTTGTGGTTAGGGGTTGAAGATCGCCTCGTGTGGCTCTACGCTGTGGGCCGTTGAATTCGTGACAGGCGAGTGCAGTGTCGGTGCCCTCATGTACCGGTGCAGGCTGGGCTGGCGGGCTAATGCGGCACCGCTTCTTCGACTCCGCCGACCCACTTGTTTGAAGTTTATCAGTTGAACCGAAAAGGATATTTGCATGGCAGGGACATCGTTGATTTCTCCACTGGGCGGCAAGCTCGTCAATCGTACGGGTGCCAAAGAACGTAGTGCGGCTCCGGCCGTCTCCATCAAGCTCTCCGCGTGGGAGCAGTGTGATCTGGAAATGATCGCCATCGGTGCGATGAGCCCGCTAGAGGGCTTCATGAATGAGGACGACTATAACAGCGTTTGCGATAAAATGATGCTGTCGAGCGGCATTGTCTGGGCATTGCCGATTACCTGCACCGTAGATCAGGCGACGGCCGACAGCGTCAGTGCTGGCGATGTCGTGCAATTGAACGATGACGAGGGACGCCTGCTGGGCTACCTGACGGTCGATAGCAAGTTCACGCCGGACAAGGCCAAGCAGGCCACCAAGGCGTTCGGTACGGACGATCTCGCGCATCCGGGCGTCAAGATGATGATGGAATCCGGAGATATTTGTCTGGCCGGCAAAATCGACGTGGTCACGCCGCGTCATGATCCACTGTTTACGACCCATCGCCTTACGCCCGTGCAGACACGCGCCGAGTTTGAGACGCGCGGCTGGAAGACGGTGGCCGCGTTCCAGACGCGTAACCCGATCCACCGAGCCCACGAATACCTCACCAAGTGCGCCCAAGAGATCACGGATGGGCTACTGATTCATCCGCTGATGGGTGCCACGAAGGATGGCGACATCCCGGGTGAGGTACGCATGAAGTGCTACGAAGTCCTGATCGAAAACTACTACCACCCGGACCACACCATGCTGTCTGTGCTTCCGGCGGCCATGCGGTATGCAGGGCCACGTGAGGCGATCATGCATGCCATCTTGCGCCAAAACTACGGCTGCACCCACATTATCATCGGTCGTGACCATGCTGGCGTCGGATCGTACTACGGTACTTATGACGCCCAGCAGATATTCGACACGCTAGAAGGTACCGGGCTGGAGATCGACACGTTGCGGTTTGAGCACGCAGCTTGGTCGAAGAAGGCCGGCGGTATGGTCAGCGGTAAGACTTTCCCGAAGATCGAAGGCGATCAGATCTTCCTATCCGGGACGAAGGTCCGCGAGATGCTCCTGCGTGGCGAGCGTCCGCCGGTCGAGTTTACCCGCTCGGAGATCGCGGACATTCTGATCGAGTCGATGAAGGGCTGACGCTCGGCGTTGGTGCTTCGTTGGTAGAGGGGCTTGTGTTGGATTGAACGCCCCTGCTCGCGTCCTTCGCAATGTGCGAGAAGCCGGGAGCGCTTGGTGTGTGCTTCATGGTTCTGGTTTCGGTCAAACAGGAGAAGCTATTCGTGCCCCATGGTCGAGAGGTGCCGGCTGACGTGACCGAGATGCTCCGTGCGATGCGGACACCTGTCGTGATGAGCCATGTTGTTCCTGATGCCGACGCATTGGGGTCGATGATCGGCGTGGCGCTGGCGATGGCTTCGCCGACCTGCGTGCCGAAAATCTCCCTTCCGGAAGGATCGGTGTCGCAACGGCTACGGTTTTTGGTGGATGGCGGCCCCACGCCCCCGGTGGCCACAGCGGAAGACTTCGCCGCTGCGGACGGGTTCGTCGCGCTTGATACGGCCAAGAAGCCACGGTGCAACGTCGGACCGGCGCTCAAGGACGCCGACTGGTCCAGCGGGCGTCCGATCGTCAACATCGACCACCACACATCGAACACACTTTTTGGCGATACGAACTGGGTCGTGGGAGAGGCCTGTAGCACCTGCGAAATGGTCTACTACATGTTGGTCGCTGAGCAGCGTCCGATCGATGCACGAATTGCGTCGCTTTTGTTTGCGGGAATCCAGACTGATACGATTGGCTTCTCGCTCCCCACCGCTGGCGCCCCGGCGTTTCAGGCGGCCGCCGCGCTGACCGCGGCCGGTGCAGATGTCGGGGACCTTGGTGAGCGGTTGTGTCGAAGCCAGACGAAAAGCGAGTTTGACTTACTCCGAGTCATTTACGCCAATACGCGAACTGCGGCCAATGGTCAGCTTGCGTACAGCTCTGCCACTCATGACGAAATCAGTAGTGCCGGCTGCACGGCCGCTGATATCGATGACCAGATCAATGTGCCGCGGTCGCTCGATGGTGCGCGTCTGGCTATTTTGTTTACCGAGGGTACCCAGGGTCAGACGCGGATGAACTTCCGTGGGGCAGGTGCGGTGACGGTTGTGGAGTTGGCTGGTGAGTTCGGCGGCGGCGGGCACAGCCAGGCTGCCGGTGCGATCTTGGACGGCGGGGTGGAAGAAGCGATGCGGCAAGTGCTTCCAGCGGCCGAGGCCCATTTGAAGAAGTTTCCGTCTGGCTCGTAGTTTGTCTTATCGATCGTGTCAATCCTGTCGTTTTTTGCGTTGTGCTGGCTACGGGTTTGCCTTGTCACTGCGTGCCTTCGCGCAGTAGGATACATTCTGTTTCTGTCGTTCGTGATGTCCGAGCCAGAATCAGAGAAATGAGGTTGATACAATCGTGAGCGTTATCGAAAAAGTGGCCGTGATCGGATTGGACTGTGCTGAGCCTGCACTGGTATTTGATCAGTGGGTGGATCATCTCCCGAATATCAAACGGCTGATGGAACGGGGGACGTATGGTGAGCTGACCAGCAGTATGCCGCCGATCACGGTGCCGGCGTGGAGTTGTATGACGGCCAGCAAAGATCCCGGTACCCTGGGCATCTACGGTTTTCGCAATCGGGGTGACCGTTCTTACGACAAACTGATGATTGCGACGTCGCTCGCTGTGAAAGAACCCCGACTGTGGGATATCCTCGGAGCAGCCGGCAAGGATTCGATCGTGGTCGGCGTGCCGGGCACGTTTCCCATCACAAAGCAGGTGAAGGGTTGCCTCATCACGAGTTTCCTCACGCCCAACACGCGCGACCCGAAGATCACCTGGACATCACCGCCGGGGCTGCATGTGGAGATCAACAAGCTCGTGGGTGAGTATATGGTCGATACGCCCGGCTTCCGCACTGACAAGAAGGCCGAACTGCTTGGGCAAATCTACGAGATGACCAAACGCCGTTTCAAGACCGTACGGTACCTGATCAACCAAAAACCGTGGGATATGTTCTTCATGGTGGAGATGGGGACCGACCGTATCCATCACGGTTTTTGGAGCTGTATGGATGAGACGCATCACGCGCATGTGCCGGGTAACGAATTTAAGGATTCGATCTTCGAGTACTATAAGTACATTGACGACGAGATCGGCCAAACGCTCGAGTGCATGGACCTTGACAAAACGGCCGTCTGGATAGTTTCGGACCACGGGGCCAAGAGCATGGTGGGCGGCTTCTTGTTTAACCAATGGCTTATCAACGAGGGCTTCTTGAGCTTTAAGGAGCCGGTTCAGCCCAAGCAAAAGTTCAACGTGAAGGATGTAGACTGGTCAAAGACGACTGCCTGGGGCGAGGGGGGGTACTACGGACGACTCTTTATCAACGTCGAGGGTCGCGAGCCTAACGGGCAGGTCTCGCAGTCTGAGTACGAGTCTTTTCGCGATGCCCTCGCCGCGAAGATCGAAGCGGCCGTGGACCATAATGGCGTGCTCATGGGCAACAAGTGCTACAAGCCCGAGGAAATCTATAAGACCGTGAATCGGATCGCGCCAGACCTCGTGGTGATTTTCGGCGAGCTTCGCTGGCGGTCCGTCGGTGTGGTTGGTGCGGACAGTGTGTATACGTTTGAGAATGACACCGGACCCGATGACGCCAACCACGCACAGCAGGGTATGTATATCTGCTCGCACCCGTCGCTACCGGCTCGTGGACGCGTGGATGGCCCGACGTTGTACGACGTGGCTCCGAGCATCCTCACGCAGCTCGGCATGCCGGTGCCATCGGACATGCGCGGGGTGCCGCTAGGGTAAGAGGCACCAACGCGAGTCGGCTTAGAGGCTGCAAGCTAATAGCTGGGTATTGCGATGTTGTTTGGATTAAGCGAAGTTGATCACGTCGAGGTGTTTGTCAGGAATATTGCGACTTTGGTAGAATGGTGCAACAAAGTGCTGGGGCTAGGGCCGATCCGGCGGTGGGATCCACCCGGCCCGACGATGATCGGCGCGATCAGCAGTATGCTGGTTGTGATTGAGGCCACGCGCGACGGGCCTTGTAATTCTCACGACTGTACGCGACTGGCGATTCATTAACGACTTGTGGCTTGGTGGGCTGCGTCGAACGTTTTTCTTGCGGTCCAGCAGCACCTGAAAGCGTGCTGGGCTGTATTCAAGGGCCAACCGACCACGACGGGCCGCGGGCGATTGACTACAGCGATTCGGACGGCAGTTTAATTGGCACTGGATGCTGTCCGTAGCTTGGGACGGCTCTGCGGGGTCCGCTGGTCACGCAGAGAGGCTGGCGTACAATGTCCCTCTAGTGCATCACGCGGATCTGCTTAAGCCGACGATAGTGCCTGCTGACCGTGGTGTCTCGTTGGCCCAGCCGCGGGTGCAACATACAGCGCCGGTAGCTCAGCTGGATAGAGCACCGGATTTCTAATCCGGCGGTCGTGGGTTCGAGTCCCGCCCGGCGCGTTGTTGTTCTGAGTCGTATCGTCTCGCGTTGTGTCGCCTTTACCCTTGTTTCGTAGGGTTTCTTCTTGTGCCGCTTCGTAGTACTTGTTCTTTTTTTGTCGCGGGGCGTTGCGTTTGTTTGCACCGTTTTGCGCTCCTACTGGTGGGGAAAGTGGTGGGGGTATTTTGCGGTCCCCGGCGTAAGCGTCTGCGGTCCCGGTAGCCTGCAAGTAAGCGTTCGGTGAAATGCATCTTGTAATCGTGTGGTTTGATCTGGGATGATGGCTGCATGGGAGGTGCATCATGCGGAAGCGATTGCACGATTGGGACGGTCTGATTGCCGAACTCGAATCCAGCGGCCTTAGCCGGGCGGAGTTCTGTCGGCAGCGGAAGCTGAAGTGGCCTGCCCTCAATCTATGT
>JAJRSR010000120.1 GCA_024278695.1 Planctomycetota bacterium
GATGTGCTGTTGGCTCACCTGACGATCGAGCATCCGAAGGTACGTCGGCAGGTGGTCCATGAGCTCGGTTCGTTCCACAAGGACCAAACCGTGATCGAAGCGCTCTACGCGCTCGTGCAACAGGGTGACCCCAGCTACAGCGTGGAAGCGGCTGCGATTCGGTCCTACGGCAAGCTGCAGCCACGCAGCGCCGGGCCTTTTCTGACAACGCTGCTGGATCGTGACTCGCACCAGGAAAAACTTCGCTCGGCGGCCCTCCGTGCGATGGGCGACCTTGCGGATGACTCAGGGTATGAGCCGCTCGTGGAATGGACCAAAGCCGGGCATCCGCGTTTTTGCCGGATGGCCGCCGTTGCTGCGTTGGGTTCGCTTCAGGAACGCCGCGTCTTGGATGAGCAACAGACGCGCGGCGCAGTGGATGCGATCGCCGCCTGCGCTAAGGGTATCAACAGCTACCTCCCCAGAATCGCGATCTATACGCTTGGTGATATGGGCGAAGCGGCGCGTCCCGCGTTGACGGTGCTTCGCGACGTCGCCGCTAACGATGCCAGTGGTCGAACGCGTGAAGCGGCCGAGGATGCCATTGAAAGAATCGTTTCGGGCGAGCCCGCGAACGTGCAAGTCGATGAGTTACGCAAAGAACTGGACAAGCTCCGCGAAGACAACGACCGACTCCAGGAAGAAATGGAAAAGTCGAAAGCCCGGCGCGAAGCCGATGCCTCGGCAAGCTAGCGCACATGCCACCCTTCAACGATTTGCTCGCGGATGCCTTCAGGTTTATCGAAACCGGTCTATGGCGAACGCGGTGAGCGAGGCGAGTTGCAGGAAGCAGGCGAGCATGTACCGTGCGGTGGCGGCCGCGTCTTGATCCTCGGTCATCTTCATCACGCCGAGCACCGCCGCGACAACCGCGAGCATCTGTAGTAGCGCGCCAAACAACCGGACCATGGAAAAATCATGCTGGCGTTTGGGGCGGTTGGCCCGTTCGAGTTCATCGTGAATGCGCTCCAGCACGCGAACGACTTCGGGATGATTCTCATCGGATTGGCCGCGTGCGCCTCGTGGTGCAGATGAACCTGCGGTAGACCGCGCTGACGGCGGGACAGACTTTGCCGGGACTGTGGCAGCGACACTACGGCCGCCGCCTGTTGGCTCGTTGGTGTCTCGTGCTGGCACACTCGGCGCGCTCGCACCGGAGTCCAGCCGAGACCCACCACGCGTCGGGGTGGGTGGGGATGTCGTTTCTGGTCGATCCGTCGTGGGCTTGCCATCCCCCTCGACGATCGCGACCGCCTGCGCCAGGTCAAGCACCGTATGGTTAGCTTCAGCGTCGCCCTCACTTGCGAGGCGGATCGTGCGGCACGCGGCACGATTGCCGGCTTGCACATCGCGCTTCGAGTCACCGATCATCCAGGACGCTTCAAGATCAATATCCAACTCCTCGGCCGCCTGATGCAACATGCCCGGCTTGGGCTTGCGCAGCCCGCTATCACGCCGATATGCCACCACCGTGGCGTCGGGGCCATCCAGGTAGGGGCAGTAATAAGCGCCGTCGATCGTGGCACCATGATTGCGAAGCAGCGTTTCCATGCGCTGATGCACGGCCGAAAGCGTATCCTCATCGAAAAGCCCCCGGGCCACGCCGGATTGATTCGAGACGATCACCACGAGATAACCCGCGCGGTTGAGCCGTGCGATGGCACCAGCCGCGCCGGGCAAGAGACGCACCTTGGCCGCATCGTCGACATAACCGGTATCTTCGATGATCGTTCCGTCGCGATCGAGAAAAACAGCTCGTGCATTCATGGTTTAAGCGGGCTTGGCTAGCGCTTCGATCACCGCTTGTCGAAGCAGAGGGAGCAGGATTTCATGATGTCCTACGACCTCGAAGCCGCGACCGGCGGCGACGGGACGCGTGACGACGTTTGCACGGGGGCGGTAGTGGCGAATCATATCAAAGTTGGCCGTGCTCATCAGGTCAAGGTTCGCGCCGAGGTTCCGCGCGACGGAGACCGCTTTCAAAAACACCTCCGGCAGTAACACCGCAGAACCGATGTTGAGCCACACGCCGCCGACATCACCACCCGGTGCAGCACCCAGATCACTCACAACGTCACAGATCAAACGGAAGTCGTGCATGGTCGCGGCACCCAGCTTCGCGCCGTCCACATCGGGTGATACATGTACCGTGTCCGTGCCGACGGCCACATGAACGCACGCAGGAATGCCGGCACGGTGCGCCGCCGCAAATATGCTGTTATCCAAGTGCGGCGCGTCTTGCCGAACCAGTTGCTTGCCGACGGCCGCGCCGAGCCCGATGCCCTCGCGGTCTGCCATGGCGGTCACGGCGGCGAAGAAGTCAAACGTCTCTTGGACCATGCCGAAGCTGCCGTCGCGAATGGTGTCGGCCACCTCTTCCGATGTTTCACCATACGTGGCTAGCTCCGCGTCATGAATCGCGCACGCGCCGTTGCAACAGATGGCCTTGACGATGCCACGCTCGATCAGGTCGATCACGATACCGCTACACCCGACTTTGATGACATGAGCGCCAAACGCCATCACCACCGGGCGATCGGCCCGGACGGCCTGCACGATCGCGGCGACCACGTTCTTTAGCGCCTTGGCACCAAGATAGTCGGGCATGGCGTCGAGCAGCGCCTGTGCCGACGCACCGGTCCCTGGCAGCGAGGCCGTTGCCGTCACCGCAGCCTTGTGCTTGCGCTTTCCGATTGAGTAAGTCTTGATCCGAGCGGGATCGATGGGTTGGTAGTTTCGGCCCATGGCTTATTAGAATCGTCGTGCGCGTTAGCTTACGCCTAATACCCCTTCCAGCTTCGATTCGAGTATTGTACCGCCGTCGTCCACAAAGTCGATTGCGACCTTCACCACGCCGATACCGGTATGATCCAGCGCCGGCAACTGCGATAACTTTACCGCGTCCTTTTCCGTAGTGAGCAGAATATCGTGCGGCGGAAACTTTCCGACCCGAGTCAGGGTGTTGACGTCTCGCTGCGTGTACCGGTGATGATCCGGCCACCACCGATGCCCGACCACCTCCACGCCGAGTGACAGGCAGGTATGGGCGAAGCTCGCCGGGTTTCCGATCGCGGCAAACAGCACAGCCCGTTGCCCGGCGACAGATTTCGTGAGGTCGTGTCCGTGCAAATCTTCGATCCCCACCGCGTCATGCCGACACCGAATGATCGCGGCACCGTCCACCAGTCTTTCCAGCTTGCGTTGCGTCTCCTGAAGGCTCACCGGTGACGCCTGGTCGCACCGTGTGATCACGACGAGTCCCGCGCGGCGCAGCGCCGTCACCGGTTCGCGCAGCAGCCCGCGCGGCAAGACGTGACCGTAGCCGAAGGGGCACGTCGCATCGATCAACACGATGTCGAGCTTGCGACCGAGCCGCCGGTGTTGAAAGCCATCATCCAAAACGATGACGTCGGCACCAAACGCTGCGACCGCGTGCTGAGCCCCCGCGATGCGATCGGCATCGGCCACATACGCGACGTCGGGGCAGTGCCGACGGATCAGACGCTGCTCGTCACCGGTCTCGCCAACTTCGCTACCGTACCCGCGTGCGACCACGGCCGGGCTCTTGCCCACAGCGCCCAAGCGCCGCACGAGTTCGATCACCAGCGGCGTCTTGCCTGTGCCGCCCACGGTGATGTTGCCCACACTAATGACGGGCACATCGAGTGTCGTTACAGGTCCGTTGTTGTCATAGCGACGGTTGCGTGCGTTGATGCCGACGGTGTACGCGGCCTCGCCCAGACGCAGCAAGCCGCGCAGCGGCGCAGCCCAGACGCCGGCGTCTCCGGCCATGATGCGTCGGTACATCGCGTCGGTCGCCATGATGGGGTCAGGTGAATACCGCAGCCGTGCAGGTGACGCAAGTCTGCGTCTCCTGGTTTACGGCTTGGTGGTAGTGCAACACGTGCGCCGCGGCGTCGTCGAGCGCCACAGTCGCCACAAAGATACAACCGGCGCTGCACACGCGCGTCCGGTTGTCGCGGGTTTTCAACGTATCCACAAACGCATCCGCGCCGTCCTCCGAAAGGGAAGCCAAAGCGTTCTGGTCATGCTCGGCCACGTCGTGCAGGAACGGCTCATCGAGTGGCTGGTTATCCCCAAAGTTCGCGCCGACATGGCTCAGGTCAGCACCGGCGATGATGAGCGTATCTTGATCCTCAGCGATGATTTCCGCTGCGATAGCGTTCGCGAAGTCGCGTAGGTCGGCACCGTTGCCGTCGTACGGCGCAGTTCCGGTTGGCCCGCACGGGTCGTGGCACAGCACGGGTACGATCGTAAACGCATCAGCACCGTAAATCTTTTGCAGCCAGGCTACCTGTAGCTCAACGGAATGTTCGCGGGCGTGGTCGAACTCGTGCGTGCGAAGCGGGCCGACGCGACCTTCGAGTCGTTTGATGAAATCGACGTCCGTGCGGGTGAGCCCGAGCGGCGTCTCAAAATCCTTTCCCGTAGCCACGACCGACGTGCCGCGTCCGAAGTGGTTTGTGCCAAGAATAATCACCCGATCGGGCGCGGGTCGCTCTCGGAGCAGACCGTAGCTGATCGCATAACACGGCGCGCCGCGCGGGTAGTCCAGGTGCGGGGCGATGACGCCGCGGATGGTGCCGTCGATCTTGGGAAGATCAACACCCAAGAGCATGTCGTCAAACACGCCGCCGCAGGCATCAACGCCGAGTCCTTCTGCTTGGGGCATGGTTCGGGCGGGTGACGCTCGGTAGGCGGCTACGAGTTCGGCGTAATGCGCCTCGAACGTCGGTCCTTCCAGCAGCAGCGCCTTATCGAGATGCGTCAGCATGGATTCGAGCGTCTCGCGTGCGACCGGCTCTCCGCAGACCTCATCAAACGCGGTCAGCACCTCATCGCAGGTGCGCGTGCCGTCTACAAACGTCAGCAGTTGCAGCGCCGGTTCGGATAACGTCAGGATAACGTTCGACAAACCCGTGGCATCGCGCAGGCCGACGGTCTCGCCGCGCGCGTCGCGCTCGCCATCTTCAGGCGGTAGTCGAAACGCCTCCACAGGGCGAAGTCTCGGGCGATGGGTTGCGTTCCATTCCATGTCGTTCGAACCGTTACGGAAAATCGAGCTACCGGCCACGATGGCACGGGTGCTATCGTATCCCAGATGCTACGCTTGCACCAACATGGACCGTATCCGCCAAGCCGGGGGGCTTGTTCTTCGACTTCATAGTTTCATCTTTCGCAAGGATCAAGAAGAAATCGTTTACTCAAGCAGCGACTTCGCCGGTGAGTCCGGGTCGATCGCTACCGCCTTCTCCGCGAAGCTGCGGGTTTTCGCTTTGTCGCCGAGCCGCTTGGCCGCGAACGCGGCTTTGGCGAAGTGGTTGGCCACGTCCGGTTCGAACTTGGTCAGCCAGGTAAACTCAGCGAGTGCGGTGCGCGCATCACCAACCTGCATGCAGACGTCGCCGTATGCTTCGTGGTACGACACATCGAACGGGTTGATCGCCAGGGCTTGGCGGTACCAATACTGCGAATCGCGCAGCCGATTCTTTCGGCGATAGATCCGGCCAAGCTCCGCGCGAATGTCGTGCCCGTCGCTTTCGAGCCGCGTGAGCTCCAATAACTGCGGCATGGCTTGGTCATCCGTACCGCGATCGAGGTAGATGCCTGCTAGTCCCTGCCAGCTTGCCGGGTCCATCGGGCAGGCCGACTGAAGTTGGGTAAACAGCGTCTCCGCACGCTCGAAGTCTTTGCTCCGCAGTGCGATCTCGGCACCATAGCGCAACGCGGTCTGGTTGTCCGGGTCGATCTTGAGCAGTCGCTCCAGTGCCGGTAGCGCCTCGGCCTCATAGGCGCGTTTCGTTTCCCGGTCGCGTTCCTGGTGTGCGAGCGAGGCTGTGACGCGTACGAGAACCTCCAGCGCGGTAGGTTCATCCGGGTTCAGCTCCAGCGCTTGTTGCGAAGTGTCGAAGGCGCTCTGAAAATCTTCATCGTCAAACATGGCCTGCGCAAGGCGACCCAGCAGTGCGGGATTATTCTCGTCGTTTTCAAGCTGCGCGCGAATGGTATCGACATCATCAGTCGGCGTCAGTTCAAAACCCCATGAGAGGATCTGAACCCGCGCCCAAGCATCGAAAGCGTGATCGAAGGCGACGAGCGCCAGGCCGAGCTCCTCCTGAATCACCTGCGGTTGTTTTTCCCCATTGCGGTAGCGTGTGAGCATGCGCCCGATGACATCGTAGCCCCACTGCCCGACGATGTATTCCACCATCCACTCGCTCTGGGCGTAGGCCATGGTTCTGTCGGTGGCGCGCTTCGGTCGCATGAAGCCCCAGTCGATCGAGGCGAGGGTGAACAGCTCGTCGCGCCGGGCGGCCTCGACCAGCAGTTGCACCCAATCATAGCGGCGCGGCGTGTCCTCCTGGTAGACGGCCAACCCTTCCGTGAACCAATGCGGGATGCGGTTCTTGGTCGCGGCCAGCGTGACCGTATGCGTGAACTCATGCTTGAGTACGTGCATCAGATTGTATGGCCCCATCAGGTCGATCGACTCGCGCGGTGTCTCCATCGCGATGACCCGACCCGTGCAAGCGCCGACCGTATGAATCCAGGGCTTGCCCGTGATACGCACACCAAACGCGCGGTGGGTGGGAAAAAGCTCGATGACGGTCTTGTGTTCGAGTTCCGTCTCGTAATCACCCGTGACCTCCTCGTAGATGTCTTCGAGGTAGCCGGCCACGTACGCACCCAGCCCCGGGTCGCGCGACTCGTCATAGGCTACGATGAAGTGCTCCGTGGTCACGCGTGTGAACGTTTCCAACTGCTCCAGCAATTCGAGCGTGTTTTTGGTGCGCACGTTATACTCGTCCAGTGCCCACGCGGTGCCGAGGGCGTCGCGGGCTTTGTCTTCGAGACCCCATTGCATGTACATCATGCCGAGTTCGGTCTGGGCGTTGGCGTCGGTCGGCTCGAACGCGATCGCCTTGAGGTACGCCTCTTCTGAGGCTTCATACTGGCGAATCCCGCCGAGCGCATCGCCGAGAATGCGGTACGCGTTCGAGGACCGGGGGTTAATGCGTTTGATCCGCGCCAAGAGTGATGCCACGCGGGCGTCGTCAAAAAGGCAGGCCGATGCCCCGGCGCTGATGGCGAGCGCGGTGGTATCATTGGGGTTGATCGTCAGCGCCCGCTCGCACATGGCGATGGCTTGATCGTACCGGCGCTCCACCACCAGTTTCTTTCCGAGCAGGTGAAACGCCGGGACAAAGTTCGGGTTGATCTCCAACGCCTTCTCGGCGCGATCTTCGATCTCCTCGAACCCCCAGCGCGTGAGTGCCACCTCGCCCAATCCGACGAGTGCCTCGGGCAGGTTCTCGTTGATGCGCAGGGCGGCCGTGTAGTCCGACACGCTGCCGTTGTCCTCATTGTTGTTGAAGCGTTCACGGAGCAGGTCTGCCGCCACAATGCGGGCGGGCCAATAGGTGCGGTCCACGACGCCGTAGGCCATCTGAAGAAGTTCTTGCAGTGCGTGACGTGTGCGCCGCTTTACGTTCGTTTGCGTGAGCACGCTATACCGCAGAAACCCCTTGGCCGTAGCCGTGAGCCAGACCGCGTCGCGCGGAAGACCGCCGCGCAGCACAAGCTGCTGATCGAACCAGCGGTACGTGGCGATGGCGTCATCGCGTCGCCCGAGCGTTTCCAGAATCTCTGCCCGTGCAAGGTGGGCTGAAGCGCTGTCGTCGTCGAGCTTGATCGCCGCGTCAGCATTGGCGAGCGCCTGGTCGTAGTCGCCAAAAATACGACTCACGTGCGACAAGAGGAGAAGCCGCTCCAGTGTCGCCGGGCCGGAACGATCTTTCAGAAGCATCCGGGCTTCGGTGTAGTCGCCCATGCGTAGCAGCGCCCGCGCCAGCCCAATCGTCGCCCTTGGTTTTGCATTCTTTTTGGCAGCCAGTGTTTCAAAGGCTCGTCGGGCACCGGCGTAGTCGCCGCCAATCAGTAAGTCCTCGGCTCCGGACAGCGTGGCCGGTGTTTCTGCCGTTTTCGCAGGTTTGAGGTTCTCGGTGGGTTTGGCTTGTGGGCCTTCCGCGCCGAGAAGGGTCGAGCCGATCAAAACTGCGGATGCGAACGCGACGCCCGCGATCCCGCGATGGTCAAACAAGTGCATAGCTCCCGTCCCTCTCTTGTTTCTGGGGGCATCGATTCCGCGTTCCCGCCACCAGACTACCATCTGATCGGTCATCAGTCGCTCTTGTGTTTCGTGATACACGCCCCCGGTGGATGCGAGATCGTGCGAGATAGACTCGGCGGATGGGTGGCATGGGCAAACGCTGTGGGGCCGGGTTTCCGATTGCACGGTGGACGCTACATGCGGCGTTTGCCCGTGCGGCCGCCCAAACTGTTATGCCCCTCGGCGGCGTTCGGGGCCGGTCATCCTCCATCCTTGAAATCTGTGAGTTGCGCTAAGTGGACGGGGAGCGTATGATGCCCCGACGCTTGTACGGGCGGCGACTTGGACTTTGAAACCCGGAATGGGAAACCCAGAGGGGGGGCGGCAAATGAAACTCGACACCATCATCCAGGGCGATTGCATCCGAAAGATGACTTTGCTCGACGAGGGCAGCGTGGACCTCGTCTTCGCTGATCCGCCCTTCAACATCGGCTATGACTACGACGAGTACGACGATAAACGCACCGACGACGACTATTGGAGCTGGACCAAAGACTGGATGACGCAGGTCAAGCGCATCCTCAAAGATGACGGCTCCTTCTGGTTGGCCATCGGTGATGAGTACGCGGCCGAGCTGAAAGTGCTGGCGACGCGGGAGCTTGGGCTGACGTGCCGCAGTTGGGTGATCTGGTATTACACCTTCGGCGTCTACTGCAAGCAGAAGTTCACCCGATCACACGCCCACCTGTTTCATTTCGTCAAAGACCCCAAACGGTTCACGTTTAACGATGACGCCGTCCGTGTGCCGTCAGCCCGTCAATTGGTCTACGCCGACAAGCGCGCGAATCC
>JAJRSR010000121.1 GCA_024278695.1 Planctomycetota bacterium
ACTGGCTGTTCATCGGCAGCGTAGCCGCCGGTGGTCGCGCTGCGGACTTTTTGACGCTGGTCAGCAGTGCGTTGCGTCACGATCTGGATGTTTGGGCCTACATCAAAGACGTTCTCGACCGGCTGTTGGCCGGCGAGACCGACTACGCGGCGCTTTGCCCCGACGCCTGGCGCGTAGCCCACCCCGAAGCGATCCGAAAATACCGCGTGGCCGAACGCCGCGACCGAGCCGACCGCAAGCAATACCGCCGCGCCACCCGAAGAAAAAAACGCCGAAAATCAAACCGCTAACGCCAACAGACCAAGACAGATCGGGCACCGAAACCAAAGGAATGCCTATGGCTGTGGTGGGCGCTTACGCCGCTCGCAGTATTAAACCCGCTGAATCGATCATCAAGTATCGCGACAGCCGTTGCCGTGATGTCTTTGGAGAGGCGTCCGAAGATCGGCGCGAAAAAGAGGCTGAGTGCTCCGTTGTTGCTGGACGCGCTTCGGCGGACCGTCACTTGTACGGCATTGAAATTTTCCGAGACTACAGAAGTGTCTATCGCAGACGTAGAAGACGTTGCGTCAATCCAGCCGAAGGAAATATCTGCTGGATTGATGGATGTTGAGTGCGCCCCGAAGGAATTGTTCGTGGCGGCGACGCGGTTGGCTTCGGCGGTCCCGTTTGAAATAGTTGCGGCAAGTTCGCCGTCTCCTCCGTACCCAAGCCGGATCTGCAACATGGGGTCTCTGGCGTACGCAGAGACGGCCGCCATGGCTGCGGCGTCGGCGGATATTTGTAGATCGGCACGTACGCTATACATTGCGCCTACGTCAATTGTCAGTGCTGCGAACCCAAGTAGCACGGGAATCATCACGGCGACTATAATGATCGTCGTAGCGCGTCGTTTCTTGTTGTTGCCGACCTGTGTAATGGCTTCTAAGTGAATCATCGTTTGCCGTTTCATGATCCCTCCCCCTATTCTTTTGGCAGCTTCGCACAGTATGCCGTCTCATTAGCAGTGGACGTCACGAGGCTGGTCTAAGCCAACTTCGCTTGGTGAATCAGTGATCAAGCGTACAGCGAATACTTGCCATGGTAGTATACGATACAGGATGGTAGTTGTTCGGGCGTTTGCGCCCTAAGGAGCGGGTGGGTTGCGGCCCGGTTGGCAAAGTTTCTATCGGACGTGTGCGGTTCTCGATCTTCGAGACGCAGGCCGTGAACCGTGCTAGCTGGATACCTCAAACAGCGAGACGCCGAGCACGTTCTCGTTACCGGATTCTATATCCGACAGTATGCTCTCGTCCAAAGAGGCCGTGAGTTTGATCTGGGCGCACGCCGCTTCGTCACCCTCGCAGATGACGTTGTTCATCTCTTCAACGTTGACGCCCGCGTGGCGGATGACGCTTAGTGCGTGCGCCAAGACGCCGGGGCGGTTGCGGTGTCGGACCACTGCGACAAACTTAGCCGAAGATTTACGGCAGAGGTTGACGCAGTTTTCTACCTGTCCGGTCTGTTTGTAGGCCAGCACGATGCGCACCGTTTCGTCTGCGATTGCTTCTTGGGCTTGATCGGTGGACGCGCCGATGTGGTGCGTGCCGTAGACCACGCCGCCGGTTTCCATGATCTTGCTGGAGAACTGGTTGTCTCCTGCGCCGGGTTCATCCGGATAGACATCCAGCCCGACGCGTAGCCCGCGCGATTCGACGGCGGTGGTCAGTGCGTCGTAATCCAACACGTTGGCCCGTGAGGTATTGATGACGTAGCTGCCCGGGGCGAGCGCGTCGATCACTTCCGCGCTGATGAGTCCCTTGGTTTCCGGGCTGGCCGCGATGTGGATGGATAACACGTCGCACCGTGAGGCTACCTCTTTCACGCTGCCGCCGCGTGAGATGCCGAGTTCATCTGCGGTTGCATCGGTCAGCGACCGGCTCCACGCGATCACCGGCATGCCGAACGCGGCCGCCCGTTTGACCACGGCCAAGCCGATCTGTCCGAGCCCGATCACGCCGAGCGTGCGTCCTTTGAGCCCGCGCGCCTGGGAATAGTTTTTTTTGTTCCAGACTCCAGCTCGCAGATCGACAGCGTTGTACACGATACGCCGGTCCAGTGCGAGCATGAGTCCGAAGGTGAGTTCCGCGACGGCGACCGCGTTTTTTCCGGGACAGTTGGCCACGAGCACGCTGCCCGCAGAGGCAGCCTTGATGTCGATCGTGTTGTACCCGGCACCCGCGCGCACGACCACGTTGAGCTTGTTGCTCGCGCCGAGCATGGCGGCCGTCACCTTTGTGCTACGAACGACGAGCACGGCGCACTCGGTCTCGGCGATCGCGGTGCAGAGGGCGTCGCCATCGAGTGCGGGTTGGTGGATGACCTCGCACCCGGCTTTGGTTAGCGCGGTCACGCCGGATTCCTGAAACTTATCTGCGATCAGCACTTTCATGGTGGTTCTCGTTTATGATACAAATCGGTTCTTCTGGCGGGCTGAGTCAACAATCGCCCTCATGCCAAAGCCATCCGAAGCATAACCGGGTGTTTCGGATTCGCAACGATAGTGATAACGTGCGAGTCCGGATGGGGCCACGACGAGATTTTACAGTGTTTTTGACTCGCGTGGGACGATGGACGCGGTAGAATTGGACCCGTCCGGTGACCGGCTTGAACTTGGCGGCAAGCGTCGCGCCGCTGCGTGGGCCACACTGAATGGGAGCGTCAGCAGAACCCGTGCCCCGGCCGCCTTATGAGGAGCCTGCACTGTGTCCACGCGTCGCGCGTTCACGTTAATCGAGCTGTTGGTCGTCATCTCCGTGCTGGCGTTGCTGATGTCTGTTCTCCTGCCGGCACTCAGGGGCGCACGCACCCAGGCGAAGCGTACGGCGTGCGCCAGCAACCTGCGGCAGATCGGGATCGGGTTTCAGGAATACCTTTCGGACAGTCGCGGGCGGATGCCTTATGCCTCGCAGATGCCGTCGGTGAGTCCGTTGCCGCTTCAAGGCGATCGGCCGATCTTCATCGCGGATGTTTTGCTTGGTTCCGTGGGCGGTGAGCCGAAGGTGTTTCGTTGTCCGAACGATTTCGCGGACTCGGGGCGGTTGGAGCCCAACGCCGGCAAGAGCTATTACGAGTCGGAAAAGTCCAGCTATGAATACCGAAGGGGGCTTGGCGGGCAGAGCCTCGACGAGCTGGCCAAGAGGATGTCGGGTCGGTCGTCGCGCGTGATCGCAGATAATATGATTTATATCATGCGCGATTATTTTAACTTCCACGCTGCGGCCGGTGAACCCGGCGCGCGGCGGTATTTGTATGTGGATGGTCATGTGACGGATTACGAGAACTAATCGTACGGTGCAGTCGTTACGGCGGCATATAGCGCAGGCGGTATGGGTTTGGCGCTCGCATTCAGTGGAACGTGGATCGCTTGAATCTTAAACCAAGGAGCGGAACCGATGGCCGTGACCAAATCGAAGACGATGAAACCGTGGGTGTTGGTGGGTGGCGGTGTTCTTGCCGTTAGCGTGGTGGTGTGGGGTGTGGTCGGCACTGGTAGTGCCGATGCGGATGGGGTTTCGGTTCCGGCTGAGTTTACCGTGGATGCGTTGGCAACGCGCAGTGATGATCCTGGGAGCGCGTTCCGCGATCTTCGCCGGGCGATGCGCGGGGACGAGCTGAGCGATGAACAGAAGCGCCAAGTTGGCAAGAACATGCGGGCTGTACGGCAGGCGATGATGCGGGCGCGTTTGGACGAGTATTATAATGCGGACGCGGGTGACAAAATGGCTATCCTCGACGGCCATATCGACGAAATGCAGAACCGTTCCAAGGCGTTTGAGCGACGCCGCGAGGATCGCGAGAACTCTGGCGAAGGCGGCATGAGTGAGGCGGAGCGGAACAAGCTTCGCGAGCTTTTTCGGCCGCAGTCCAAGCAGGATCGCAAAAACCGCTCGGAGTCACGTAGTCCGGACGACACGGCTCGGGCTATGGTTTACTTCACGGCCTTGCAGAGCCGCGCGCAAGATCGCGGCGTTTCGCTCTCGCGCGGCCCCGGCGGTGGTGGACGCGGCGGCGCAGGTGGTGGTCCGCGCGGACCGTGAACGGTGGCGTTCACTACAGCGCGTTCGCATTCTAATGGTGTGATGTGCCGGGTTTGCCGTCATCACGCGGAAATGCGACATGGATGTGAGTTTTCGTTCAGCGCGAATCCGCAAGCCCTTTGTCGGGTTGTCTGAAAGTGCCATATCGCAAACGCGTGGCTATCCGTCCGCCCAGGATCCAAGACAGATGAGGCGGTCGTACGTGGGGTGGCATGGACAAGCGTCGCGGCCATGGTCTTGCGAATTCAGAAAAGGCTTTCGAGGCGACGCTTGCCCGTGTTTTCCCCTGTTGGATCATCACGGGCAAACGCCGCAAGCCGGATCTTGCGGCGTTTGTCCATGCCACCCATCCGCCGTTTCTGTCTGGC
>JAJRSR010000122.1 GCA_024278695.1 Planctomycetota bacterium
CCGAAGCGCCATCCGCTGAATCACCTTCGTCCGACTCGCCCTCGACCTTCTCTCGCACGACCCACACCTTGATCGTCGAGCGAATATCATCGCCCAACTTCAGGTCAACCGTGAGGTTGTCCAGGTGGCGGAGTGGCGCGGGAAGAATGATATGATCTTCCGCGACAAAGTGCCCTTCTTCCTCAAGGGCGGCCGCGATTTCCTTCTTGCCGACTGAGCCGTAGAGCACGCCGTCTTCGTTGGCCTTGGCCCGCAGCGTCACCTCGACGCCCTCCAGCGCCTTCGCCAGTGCAGCCAAACGATCCAGCTCTTCAGCACGTTCGCGTTCGGCGATCTTGCGCGCTTCGGCCAGGCGACGTTGGTTGCGTTCATTCGGTTCGGTGGCAAGCCCGTAGGGTACTAAGTAGTTTCGTCCGTAGCCGGCCGCAACGTCAACGACGTCGCCCACGATTCCGAGCTTATCCACGTTCTTGCAAAGCAGTAACTTCATAGTGATGTCCTCATATCTCTCGTAGCTCGATCCATTGGGATCGGGTGTCTATGGTACCATCCCGGTCGGCTAACGATTCATTTTTTCAGAACCGCCAGTCGATTCGCAAGTCCGCGTCTACTGCGCCGGCGAACTTCACATTCTCGCAACCGTCTGCAACCGCCGCTAACTCAGGCGTTTGTCGCACCGGACCTCACTGTGACAGCCGCCGCGTGCGGGCGGTGATTCCGACTACCACAATCTTTTCACATTCGTTCCACAGCCGCGCCGGCGTTGCCGAACCGCGACTTAGAACGGTATATCAGCATCCGAAGGCGCTGGCGGCTCATCGTAACCCGGACCGGAACCGCCAGAACTCGGGCCACCAGAGCTCGCACCAACAGCGCTGGTCACCGGCGCACCGCCACCGCGATTGCCACCGCCGCCATCTCCGACAAACGTAAAGTTCTCGACGAACACTTCATGTTTGCTGCGTTTGTCGCCTTCCGGCGTCGTCCACTGATTCAGCGAGAGCCGCCCCTCGACAAGCACGGAGCGACCCTTGTTCATGTACTGATTGAACACTTCGCCGCCCTTGCCGAACAACACACAGTCCACAAAGCACACGTCTTCGCGGTTGCCGCCTTCGCGATCTTTCCATTTGCGGTTCGTCGCCAAGCCGAACTTGCAGACGGCCGTGTTCGACGGCGTATAACTCAACTGAGGATCGCGCGTCAGATTGCCCATCAGGACGATACGATTGAAGCTCGCCATGAGATCTCCTTTGATTCAGTCAGGACCGCGTTCTATCGCGACACGTTTCCACGCGCCGTCTCTGTAGCCAACACCCGCGCGCACCAGCAACCCGCGTGCGTCGGCCGCTAAAGCCGCCACACGCAATACCCGCCTCGTATGACTACGCGGACTCGGGTGCGCTGGTCGTGTCAGACGGCTTTTCCGCCGACTCGGTCGGGCTCTCAGTATCGCTACTCGCAGGCGCATCTCCCGAAGGCACCGCAGCACCCACCGGCTCCGGCTTACGAGCGGAGTCATCATGGCGTTTCGCGCCATCGCGCGGCTTTTGGAACCGACCGCCCTCGCCGTAGCCTTCTTCTTCCGGCTGCGGAGCACCCATCACCATCGCCCGTTCCATGGCCTCCGGTGTGATGTCGTCCGCACGAAGTACGAGGATCCGCAAGACGTCCTCCGACAACTGCACGTCGCGCTCGAGCGAAGTAATCTTGTCCGCCTTGGCCTTGAAGTAGGTCAAGACATACACGCCACGCTTACGCCCGTTCACGCGATAAGCGAGCCGACGCTCGTCCCACTTCTTGCAGAACACGATCTCCGCCTCGGCCCGTTCCATGAGGCGTTTGATTTCCGCCTCACAATTCTCGAACGACGCCCCGAACGTGGGATCGATCAGAAACATCCCTTCATACTGGTTCAAGGTCACTGCTCTCCTATCTGGAAGTCAAACCCGTCGATTCCATGCAAACGCATGCCCGACATCGCTACCGGCTTACGCCGATGGGTCTTCTCCGTTAAACCGAGTCATGGAAAGCTCAACGCCATCCGTCATCCAACATTCCGCGGCGTCGGCCGCGCGATCCATCGACGATGCCATCTGAGGCAACTCGGACTCGTGAAAACGCCCGAGCACCCAACTGACCGAATCACCAATGGGTTCGCCAATGCCAACCCGAAGCCGGCACCAATCACTCGTGCCAAGCCGGTTACTAATATCTTGTAGCCCGTTGTGCCCACCGGACGACCCCCGCTGTCGCAGTCGCAACTGCCCCACGGGCAGCGCCAGGTCATCCACGATCACCAAGAGATCGTCGAGCTCGAGCTTGTAAAACGTTCCAACAGCCGCCACAGCCTGGCCGCTCAAGTTCATGAACGTCAGCGGCTTGACCAACGCGACCCGCTCGCCGCGAAACGAACCGGCTCCAAAAAAACCGTGAAACTTTTCAGTCCGCAGGTCAACGCCCCATCGAGCGGCCAGCCGGTCCACGACCTCGAAACCCACATTGTGCCGCGTGCCGGCGTATTTCTTCCCAGGGTTACCGAGTCCGACGATCAGTTTCATCAGCTCAACCCTATGACAAGCACACCGGAACTTGCGCCCCTAGCCCTTGTCGCTCTTGCCGTCTTCGTCATCCTTGCGTACGCGACCGATGCGTTCAGGCTCGGCCGAGTCACCTTCTTCGCCCTCTTCCGAATCCTCATCGGACTCGGCAGCCTTGGCTCGAACCGAAGCGATGCGCTCTTCCGGGTCCAGGGTGGCTTTCACGCCTTCGGGAAGCTCGAGGTCTTTCACCAGGAGCGACTCCCCGACGCCGAGCTCAGTAATCAACGGGTGAAGCGTTTCAGGTATCTTCGAGACCAAACACTCGACCTCGATATCCGCAACATGTTGATCGAGAATGCCGCCATCGGCCGCACCCTTGGGCGTGCCGCGCAGCTCGATGCCGACGCGAACCGTAACGCATTCGTTCATGTCCACGCGCGTCAGGTCCAAGTGGATCGGCGTCGTGTCCATGTGGTCATATTGCACTTCCTTAATCAGGAACTGGTTTTTCTGACCGCCCATCTCCACCTCAAACGTTCGCGCACCGCGCGTTAGCCCCATGACCACATCATGCAAATTAAGCGAGAGCGTTTCGGGCGTTTCGCCGTGGCCATACACCACAGCAGGAACCCGACCCTCCGCGCGAAGCGCACGCGACAACCGCGTGCCGACGCCGTTGCGTCGCTCACCTTTGAGTACCGTGGTCTTTTTAGCGACAGTTTCCATAGTGCCTAAAGCCTCCGATCGTTAGCCAACGAACAGCTCGCTGATGGACGCGTGATGATGAATCCGCTTCATCGCCTCACCCACCAGCGGTGCCACCGTCAACACCTTTAAGTTCTTCAGTCCGTCACGAACCTCCGTAGCTGCCTCGATCGTGTCCGTGACGACAATTTCAGTCATTTCCGTAGCTTGAAGCCGCTCCAACGCGGGACCAGCGAACACGCCATGTGTCGCGCCCACATACACTTCTTTGGCTCCGCGCGAGCGAACCAGTTTGGCCGCCTCGCAAACGGTGCCGGCCGTGGTGATCATGTCATCAAACATCATCACGCGCTTGCCTTCCACATCACCGATGATATCCACGGCTACCGTCGAGTCGCCGCTGAGCCGGCGTTTGTGGATCACGGCAAGTTCACCGCCAATCCGCGTCGCGAAATCCGTGCCGAATTTGATGTTACCCACATCCGGTGACACAAACACAACGTCGTCCATTTTTCGGTCGGTGAAATGCTTCGCCAGAACCGGGGCGGCCGTCAGGTGGTCCACCGGAATATCGAAAAAGCCCTGGATCTGATCCGCGTGCAGGTTCATCGTCAGCACACGGTTGACGCCCGACGTCGTCAGCATGTTCGCGACGAGCTTGGCCGTGATCGGCGTGCGACCTTCCGACTTGCGGTCCTGGCGGGCGTACCCGTAATACGGAATCACCGCGGTGATCCGCTTCGCGCTGGCCCGACGAAGACAATCAATGAAGATCATCAACTCCATCAGGTGATCGTTCACCGGCGGGCACGTGGACTGCACGACGAAGCAATCCTTGCCGCGCACGTCCTCCTCGATCTTGAGTAGGATTTCACCGTCGGGGAATCGTCCGACTGTCGCGGAGCCCTGCTTGACGCCCAGGTAATCGCAAATCTTAGTCGTGAGTGCCGTGCTGGCCGAAGCGCCGAACACCACGATGCCGCCAGCGTCCCGATCCGACGAAACTTGAGAACTCCACGTCATCAATGAACCGCTCCCGCATTCAATGCCGCGTTAGGGCCAACCACCGTTCCATCCGCCACCGACTCATTAGCCGGGACCACACCGAACGGTCCGATTCGACATCCCTCACCGATCCGTGCGCCGCTACCGACGAACGTAAACGGATAGACCACCGTGTCGCGACCGATCGCCACTTCTGCCTCGATCCAGGTATTGTCCGGATCCACGATCGTCACGCCATCATCCAAAAAAGCCTGCTGCAACCGATCCTGCATCATTCGACCGACCGTCGCGAGGTCCACGCGCGAATTCACGCCCATCGCGTCATCGGCCGGCACCTGCAGCGGCACCGAAACACCGCGACCCGCGCCACCCAATATCCGGATGGCGTCGGTCACGTAATATTCATCCTTACTGCCCTGCGGCTCCACCTGATCCAACGACCACCAGAGCTGCTCAGCGTCAAAGCAGTAATAACTCGGGTTCACTTCCCGAATCTCAAGCTGCTGCGCTGTGCAATCAGCGTGCTCCACGATCGCCTCAAGCCCGCCGGTCTCGTCCCGAATGATCCGACCGTAACCAGTCGGATCGTCGAGAATCGTTGATGCCATCGAACAGGCATGACGCGACTCCTCCCGGGCCTCGTGCAAGCCGGCCAAGGTATGCCGACGAATCAACGGCATGTCGCCGGCCAACACCAACACACTCCCGGAAAAACCGCTCAGCGCCTCACGGCAACACAACACCGCGTGCCCCGTGCCTTTTTGCTCGGTCTGCTCCACCCAAGTGATGTCTTTCTCGTCGCCAAACTTGGCGATGACGTCATCCTTGCGATGGCCGACGACGACTAGAATGCGATCGGCACCAGCCAAGCGGCACGCCGAAAGGGCGAAGCTCAACATCGAACGCCCACACACCTCGTGCAGCACCTTCGGAAGATCACTCTTCATCCGAGTGCTCTTGCCTGCTGCGAGTACGATGGCCGCGACATCACCCAAGCTGGTTCTCACCTCGACAACGCCGAAGGTAGCGCGGCGCATCACAAATCGATAACCCGGCCGGGACTCGAACCCAGAACGCCAGGACCAAAACCTGGTGTGTTACCAATTACACCACCGGGCTATCCAAGTACTTACGCCGCACGGCAACAACAACGAGTCGCCACGCAAAACATCCATGTAGGCTTCGGAACCGCATCGACCGAAAGGGGCGCGGCGGTTTGCACCGAGGCCTGAGCGCCACGCCGCGAAGAGTGGTACCCATTAGTCCGCAGCGAAAACCACATGCCGCGGGCACGCCCCGAAGGGTGCAAAATACTTCGACCTAGCCAGCTCACTCGACCAAACCGATGGCGGAAGAGTACGTCGCGCCACACCCCGCGTCAATAGCCAAACGGATCACACC
>JAJRSR010000123.1 GCA_024278695.1 Planctomycetota bacterium
GGTAAGATGCGATGCCCGCCGTGGCACGACGCACAGTTGGCCACATGAACCTCACCGGCCTTCTTCTTATGGCCGTGATAAGAATCAACATAGAAGTTGAGTCGCCCGCCCGGTATCCCATATCGTTCACTCAGGGCCACCGAGCCGTGACATCTCGCACACGTCGCTTCAGCGAGACGCGCGGCACTAACGGGAGACCGAAGATCCGACACGGGCAGAATCCCATGTTAACCGTGACAGTCCGTGCATACGGGTGCGTCCGTCTCGCCACGTTTGGCAAGCTGCCCATGAATGCCCGCTTCGTAATCCTCCCATTCGCTGCGATGGCACACTCCGCAAGTATTCGGAAGATGGGGTCGGCTAACGGTTGAATTCGGATCAGTAGCGCTCAAGATTCGATGAGCCGAGGCTTGACCTTGCGGGCCGCTTTCCGAGTGGCAATTGGCGCACGTAGCCGCTACGCACGAACTGTTTTCAGGCCGCCGTCCGTGAACACTTCCCTTGTACAACTTGATGGGCTCATCCCTCAAGACATTATGATCCTTGATGAGGTTCATGTCGGTATGACAGGCCTTGCAGGTCGTGCACAGGTTGTTGGGGTGTACGCTCGAGCGTCGGTCCGTAGAGGGCAAGATGTGATGCGCCCCGTGGCAACTTGAGCAAGTCGGGATGTCGGCGTCTGTCCCGACCTCAAGCCGGCCGTGCTTGATATAGGCGTCAGCTTCATCCTCATGGCACTCACCACATGCGACAGGAGGCACCGCACCCCCGTGCGGTTTGGGTGAGGCCATATTGAGTTCGTCCATCGAGATGGACTCGTGACAGTCCGTGCAATCCAGTGCTGAATGGCTGGAGCCTGCCAGAAGATCCTGAAAAACGCCGCCCTCCCAAGCTCGGGTGGTATCCTCGTGACAATCCGTACAAGCTCGGGGTACTTCTTCCTGAGCGCTGGCAACCCCCATGAAAACCAGAACCGCCACCACGACGGCTGTAGCTGTCAGCGCGCTTCCGATCAGGCCTGCCCGACACACCAAACACCTCAAGGTTCTTCGCCCGGTACGCCTAGGGCGATGTTGGAGGTTGCGTCTCCTTGGTCAAAGAGCGGATAAGAATCCGCGTGGCTTCCATGTTGTGCAGCGGACCGGCTTTTCTCAGTGTTTGCAGAAGCCGGCGACCTTGGTCGTCGGTGGTAGCTTCCGCGTCACCAAGCAACTGATCCGCTTCGCGGCCCCATGACGCCAGCATCCCGCCAAACCGTTCCTCGTCGTCGTCATGACAATCCATACACACGGCATCGATGGTCTCGATGTCGGCAGGTTCGGACAGATCGTGGCAACCGTCACAACTCACGATGTCCAGCATGGGATCAGCGGGAATACTGACGGAGGTAAAACCGCTCAACGCCCCGGTGCGAAACTCATGCTGCAAGGTGTGACAACCCTCACAACTCTTAGGCGGAGACGCACCGCCCGTGTGGCACAGGTTGCACCGCATCGCGGCGTGCGAACCCGCCAACGGCAAAGGATGAACGAACCCGGCCGACTGAATGAGCGAGGGAACCGTTTCAGCGCGACGCGGCGGTAGAAACTCGTGACACACCGAACATTCGTGGCTGATCGTGTTACCCACGTCATCGATATGCTGACCTTCGTGGCAACGGAAACACCCCGGAAAAAGTTTATGCCCAATGTTATTCGGGTAGGTGCGCCAATTGACGTTCATTTCCGGGAAGAAGTTGGTGCGATAGATTTCAGTGGTCACTTTTTTCAGACGCCTGATGTCAGCCCGACGGGAATCGGCAATGCCCGGCATTGCTTCTCGGTAGAACTGCTCGATGGACGCCGGTACGCCCGCCAAACCCTCTGATTTGGAATCATAGGGATACACAAGCGCCCGAACGGCCTCCCGCTTGGCAAACGGCAAGGACTGTAGTGAGCGATCAACATTTAGCGCCACATCCATGGCGCGGTCCGGAGCTCGGAAGATGTGCGTCGGTCGATTGTGACAATCCATGCAATCCACGACGCGTCGCGTCCCCTCCGGCGGCGGGTCCGAAACAGGCTTTCCATCCGATCGGTAGATCCGCTCCTCACCGGTGGAATCATTAACCGTTCGTACCCACGGGATCTCCTGGAGGTGCTCGTCGGTGGCCACATACTCGATCTTGAACCCGAGCGTCATGTGCCAGTGAATGCCCGACGGCGGACCGGTCGACTTATCACTCCCACCGGTCTTGACCAGCATCCGCAATTGACTGTGCGTGTTGGCTTCGTCGGATGCGAACTGGTCGATCGTGACGAGTTGATCTCCAAAGAACTTCGCGGGCCAGTGACATTCTCGACACGTCTCAGTCGCCGGTCGCAACTCTTGGATCGCGGGCGGAATCGGGCGAGGGAACGAATCGTTGGCCACAGCGAGCACTTGCCGCATGCCGGAGAGCTTCGACTTGACGTACCAGGTGGCTCCCGACCCGATGTGGCATTCCGCACAATTCACGCTGGCGTGTGGTGACTGTAGGTAAGCCGTGTATTGCGGCTCCATCACTTCATGACACACCAATCCGCAAAACTTGTTGGAATCTGTGTAGTGGTATCCCTCGTAGCTCAAGACGCCGATCATCGGGATGGCCAACATCAACACGATAGCAGTACCAAACATAACCCGGCGATGGATGGGTAGGTTGAGATTAATCCGGGGATAGTAGTGAATCGACTTGATCGGCCCGTATTGCCGACGGTAACGCATGCGGGTCACAGCCACCCCACACAGGGCCATCACCACACCAACCACAAGAACGCCAGGGAGAACCAGGTAGGTGAACAGCCCCATGTAGGGATTTTGCTGACCCGACACGAGATCAAGCAGTACGAAACTAAGAATGAAGAGCGCGGCCATGACAGCCACGACCGCACCGGCCATCGTAACCGGGTTTCGCCAAAGAAGAACGCCGCGCTTCGCCGACATCGGAAGCCGCCTTTCATTGACAACGCCGGATCAGGATCGCGAGCCTATCCGCAACACCCATACCGATAGCACACCCGCAGCCCACCGCCTTAGCAAGCTACTGAAACAGATCACGGTCGATCAATACGGTAGTTCTATCCCTTAGCCCCTTCCACGAAGGAGAACGAGAGGGGTCGCCCATGACACGTGAGTGTTAGACGCCGTACTCCCCCAGCTAGACCAAGGGCTCCGCGCGAGGAGCTGGCGTTTCCTAACCAGCCGGACCAACAAGTCCCAAGCCAACAAGATCAGGCCACGCTGCCATCCTCGCACCGCGTTCACTGGATACGTGGCAAGAACAGTACCAATCGCGACGGTAGCCGACAGCCGGGTGCAAGACCGCAAGACCAAATTGGCGTTGGGTGGCATGGACAACCGCCTCATCTGTCTTGCACCCCCGACGGCCAGGCGACCTCGTCCGGTACAAAGGGTAATGCCCAAGGCAAGAATTGAGACAGGAAGCAACAACCGCACCCACAAGACAATCCCATTTTCCGGAAGAAAACGGGCTCAGATGACGCCCGCCCCCCATAATTAGCGGCCCGCCGAACGCCCTAATATCGTCCTAACGCCACCCCTAACCAACGCCCTAACATTTTTCTAACATTTTTCTTGCATCATGGCCGAAGATGGGTTAGATTCACCGATCGAGGGACGCGAAAGTGACCCTGGAGTCGGCCGCAGAGGACAGAGGTTGACCTTAGTTATGACGGCGACGAGCTTGGCGTTCGCAAGAAACTTTGCAGTTCACGAGAATATTCACGGAGAAACGGATGTCTTTGTTGGTAACGGGTAGTATCGGGATCGACACGGTGGCTTCGCCGCATGGAAGCGTGGATAGCGTCCTCGGCGGCTCGGCCGTCTACTTCAGCTTCGCGGCGGCGCACTATGTGCCCGTGCGGCTCGTGGCCGCGGTCGGGACTGATTTCCCGGCCGAGTTCCGCAAGACGCTTGAGGACCGCGGGATTGATCTGGCCGGGCTTGAGGTTCGTGAGGGCAGCAAGACCTTCCGCTGGACCGGCAAATACGCCGGTGACATGAACGAGGCCGAAACCGTCGCGGTCGAGCTCAACGTGCTCGCAGAACGCGGTCCGACGGTGCCGCCCGCCATCGCGGATAGCGAGACGGTGTTCCTGGCCAACACCCACCCCACACTCCAACGCGAGCTTCTCGCCCAGGTGACCGCTCCCAAGCTGGTCGTGTGCGACACAATGAACCTCTGGATCGACAACGAGCGGGATTCCCTCATCGAAACGCTCGACAAGGTCACCGGTGTCATCATCAACGATGCCGAATCACGCACACTCACCGGGAAGGCGCACCTGATCGACGCGGGGGAGGTAATTCTCGCGATGGGACCGAAGTTCGTGATGATCAAAAAGGGCGAACACGGCGCGATGCTCGTCACACCCGAAGGACCGGTGACCATCCCCGCTTTTCCCACTAAAGACGTACGCGACCCAACCGGCGCAGGAGACAGCTTCGCCGGCGGCACGCTCGGGTACCTCACGGCGAAGGGCCAGCACGATCCGCAAACCCTCGCTCACGCGATGGTCCGGGGAACGGTGGCCGCCTCGTTTACGATTGAAGATTTCTCGCTGGGTCGCGTTAAGAATCTGACGACCGATCAGCTCAACCAGCGTGTGGACAAGTTCCTCGGCATGCTTCGGTTTGAGTAGGAAACATAAGAAAAACGTTAGCTGCATAATCACGGAAGACTTCGGCAATCGTGCCAAAACATACGACGGTATTCACCCGCGGGTGAATAAGAGCCCAGAGCGGGCAAGAGGGATCCAATGAAAGTCATCATGGAAGACAAACAGGTCGCCAAACGCGAAGCGGCATTGGGTGTGGCGTTGCAGCAGATCGAAAAGGCCTACGGCAAAGGCGCGATCATGCAGATGGACAAAATGGATGCGGATGTCGATGGCATCAGCACCGGGACCCTATCGCTCGATCTTGCGCTGGGCGGCAAGGGGCTGCCGCGTGGACGCATCATCGAGGTGTTTGGACCGGAATCCTCCGGCAAGACGACGCTGGCCCTGCATGTGGCAGCAGCCGCGCAACGCGAGGGCGGCGTCGCAGCCATGATCGACGTCGAGCACGCCATGAACCCGGTGTGGGCCAAGAAATGTGGCATCGACTTGGCCAAACTGCTCGTCAGTCAACCCGAGGCTGGCGAAGAAGCGCTCGAAATCTGCGATATGCTGGTCCGCAGCGCCTCGGTGGACGTTGTGATTGTTGACTCGGTCGCAGCCCTCATCCCACGGGCGGAAATCGAAGGCGCGATGGGTGACTCCCATGTGGCCATCCAAGCGCGCCTGATGAGCCAGGCCTTGCGAAAGCTCACGGCCGCCATCGCCAAGAGCCGCACTATTGTCATCTTCATCAACCAGATTCGTATGAAAATCGGCGTGATGTTCGGCAATCCCGAAACAACCCCTGGCGGCCGGGCACTGAAATTTTACTCATCCGTACGTCTCGACATCCGCCGCATTTCCTCAATCAAAGAAGGCGACACCATCACCGGCAACCACGTTCGCGCGAAAGTCGTAAAGAACAAAGTGGCCGCCCCGTTCCGCCAAGCCGAGTTCGACATCATGTTCGACGAGGGCATCAGCGCCGAGGGTGATCTGCTCGACTTGGCCATTGCTGATGAGTTCGTGGACAAAGCCGGCGCTTGGTTCAGCTATAAGGGCGTCCGGCTCGGGCAGGGTCGCGAGAACGTCAAACAATACCTGAAAGACAACCCAGACCTCGCTGAGGAGCTGAAAAACTTGGTGCTGGCCAAACGCACCGGTAAGGCTGAACAAGCACCGGACGAAGTCACCGCCGCAAAGGCGAAAAAGCCAGACATCAAAGCCGCCGGCCAGGTGAAAACAGTCCCCGCGAAAAAACGCAAGCGGGCTTAGCAGCCCGCGTCCCACTTACGCCGTGGCTCGATTCCGGGCGGCACGGGCACGCTTGCTTGCCCGTGCTGTCTCCGGTATCGATCGTGTCTGGGCTCAATCTGGGCTCAACCCGCCACGATTGCATCTAAACCCCAAGGTCCGGTAAGCCGACGTACTAACGGTGATTCTTGGCCACCGGTGCACCATGCCCCTTGGTGTGTCGCGGCGTGGCGCTCGACCGGGGACGGTCTGCGCGTAGGTGGAGCCTCGGCTGAGCGTATGACATTCGCTAAACATCCCCACAGTCGGCAGGGCCGCCAAGATGACCCGCAATCTGCCAGCCACGGATCTATCGGCGTGGTCACCATCGGCCCGCCGCTGGAGACGATCGGCGGCATGACGAGCGTCGTACGCCAGACGCTTTCGCTCGGCTACTCAAAACGATACAAGATCGAACACCTACCCACTTGCCACGCTCCGAGCGGTTTCGAATCAGTATTCGAAAAAGTAAGGCGGCACGCACGCCACATGGCTCTGCTACGCCAAACAGTACAGCGCGTTGACGCACGCGTTGTCCACATTCACACCTGTAGCGGCTTTTCCTTCTACCGGTCGATCGTTGATATGGCCGTCGCGCACCAAATGGGCTGCCAGACGATTCTCCACATACACGGGGGAGCGTTTCATGAGTTCTTCAACAACTCGGGACGTGCAGCCAAGTTCGTGATCGTACGATCACTAGCTCACGCCGATGTTGTGATTGCCCTGTCTGAATCCTGGCGTGCATCGCTTCGGAAAATATCTCCCCGCGCACGGGTTTCGGTCGTCGAAAACGCCGTAGCCATGCCAGCCGCCTTGCCTGCAACGCTTCAAGATCAGCCGAAGCCACGGTGCCACTTTCTGGTCCTGGGGCAGATGGATAATTCAAAGGGAATTGGCGACGCCTTGACCGCAGCGGCGATCCTCAAAAAGCGAGAAGTGCCCTTTCGACTAACACTAGCCGGACCAGGCGGTAGCTATGGCAACGCTGATACACTGCCGGAAAAAATCACGGCACTCGGCCTCACGGATTGTGTCGAGTATGCGGGGCCGGTCCTGGGTACTGCAAAAACAAGGCTGTTCGCATCGGCCCATGTCTTCTTGTTACCGAGCCATTCCGAGGGGATGCCAATCTCCATTCTCGAAGCGTTGGCGTATGGATTGCCGGTCGTGGCGACCAAGGTCGGCGCGGTGCCGGAGGTCATCGAGCACGGTGTACACGGATTACTCATTCCGGCGAAAACACCACGAGCACTAGCCGACGCCATGACGAAGATGGTGGAGGATGATCGCCTACGCACGGTCATGGGAATTGCAGCGAGGCATCTCGTGGCCGATCGCTTCAGCCTTCACCGGTTGGACCGCGACCTGACGAACTTGTACGACGCGATGCTTGGTGCTCGTTCGTCTGCTAAACCGACCAAGAAACAATCCACCAC
>JAJRSR010000124.1 GCA_024278695.1 Planctomycetota bacterium
CCGGGGAAGATGCGCGAGTCGATTTTCTTGGCGTGGTCCGCCTTGCACATAATCATGCCGCCGCGCGGGCCGCGTAGTGTTTTGTGCGTCGTTGTGGTGACAAAGGCGGCCGTCGGCACCGGGCTTGGATGCAATCCGGTTGCGACAAGCCCCGCGATGTGGGCGATGTCGGCCATGTGCAACGCACCGACCTCTTCGGCAATCGCGGAGAACGCATCAAACGGGATGGTTCGCGAATAAGCCGACGCCCCGGAAAGAATCAGATTCGGCTTGTGCGCCTTCGCGAGCCGCCGCACCTCGGCCATGTCGATCCGTCCGGTCTCGGCATCGACCCCGTAGCTAACGATATTGTAGAGCAGCCCGCTCATGTTGACCTTTAGTCCGTGAGACAGGTGTCCGCCGTGCGCGAGATCGAGCGACAGAATCGTATCACCCGGTTTCAACACCGCGAGGTAGACGGCCGCGTTGGCTTGGCTTCCGGAGTGGGGCTGCACGTTGACGTGATCGCAGCCGAACAGCGTCTTCGCACGATCGCGGGCCAGCGTCTCGACGTTGTCCATATTGGCACACCCGCCGTAGTAGCGTTTGCCGGGGTAGCCTTCTGCGTATTTGTTCGTGAAGACCGAACCGAGCGCCTCAAGCACGGCGCTGGATACGTGATTCTCCGAGGCGATCAGCTCAAGCGTGTCCTGCTGACTGCGAACTTCGGCCTCCATCATCGGGAGGATTTCCGGGTCGGTTTGGGCGATGGCTTCAAAGCTGGTTTTCGATGCAACGGTCATGGTAACTCCTAGCTCCTCGGATGTCGTTTCGGCACCGGCGACGCGAACAGGACGCACCCCCGTGACTGCGGACCATGTGGAAAAAGCGTGGCGTGTTGATGACCGCAAGTCCAAGCGAAAAACTGCACCGTCAGGGACTCGAACCCCTGATCCGCCGATCAAACGCCGGCGGGCAGATTTCATTACTGTTTATAGTGAACTGTATTACCGGACGCAAGCCTCGAAGCACCGGAACGGAACTTTGTTGTAGGCTAGCGGGGCGAGTTCTGGTAATCTGTGCGCATGGCTCCTGCGGACGACGATGCCAACTTGCAGGCTCGATTAATGAACTACGCGCCCGATCTTCACAAACGGATCGAGCAGCGGCTTCCTTTGTGTTTTCGGAGGCACGTATCGACGGAGGATGTACTGTCCGAGGTGTGGCTCGACGCGGTCAAGCACGGCGAAAGCCTCCGCGCTATGCCGGACGGACGGTTTCGCGTCTGGCTGCGCAAGTCTGCCGAACACAACATCATCAACTGTGGCCGCCGCTGGTTCGCGGAAAAGCGCGATATGAGACGCGAGGTTGCCCTATCGAGCGCGGCGCTGACCAACCTGGGTACCGTAGCCGCCGCCCAGGATCAAACACCGAGCAGCATCCAGGCGAAGCAAGAGCTGGCAGATTCGGTTCAGATTTCTCTGGCTTCGCTCAAGTCCGACTACCGTCGTGTGTTGACCATGCACTACCTGCATGGCGAGCAACTCCAGACCGTCGCTGAGAATATGGGGCGTTCACCGAACGCGATTGGGCATCTGGTCGATCGGGCGCGGCAGAAGCTCGGCGATCGGTTGGGGGATGTCAATCGATTCTTTAGCGATGAGTTCCGACCGAAGCGACCGGCGAATCAAGATGGTTGATCGCAACGACACACGTCGCGCCATCGTCGATCGCATCCCCGGATACGAAGTGCTGCGCAAAAGAGCCTCCGGCGGCCAAGCCGATGTGTACACTGCGATCCAGGAGTCCACGGAACAGCTTGTCGCGATCAAGATCGGTTTCGGCATCGCTCCGAAGCACAGAAAACGGCTGGATATGGAGTGTCAGTTTCTTGCCCGCCTGGACCATCCGTCGATCGTCAAGATTGTGGACACCGGTCACCTCGATGGTGCCACCTACATCATCACGCACTATGTGGACGGGGTGCCGTTGGACCTGTACGTGCTCATGAACGAACTGGATGCCAAGCAAACGGCCGAGTTGTTCATCAAGATCTGTGGTGCCGTTTCTGCGGCTCACATCGAGGGTATTGTTCACCGTGATCTGAAGCCGTCCAATGTCCTGGTAGGACGCGATGGGACGCCGCACATTCTTGACTTTGGATTCGCAGCCGACGTTGTTTCGAAATCGAGCCTGTCCGAATCCGACGCCATCATCGGCACGCTACAGTATATGAGCCCGGAACAGATCGACGGGCAGCGCGGCAACATCGGTAGCGATATTTATGCGCTCGGCGTTATGCTCTATGAATCGTTGTGCGGCAGGTCACCCTATCCCGGTGCGGGGTCGCAGCGCCAGCTTGTGGCCGACATCCTTCGGTCGCGCCACCTGTCCATGACGGCACACGCAAACGACCTCAATCCGAGCATCACGCCACGTGATCTCGCAGGCGATCTGACCGCCATCGTGGAGAAAAGCCTGAGGCTTCGGGCGGACGAACGATACCAAGGCAGCCAAGAGTTGGCGGCCGAACTCCGCCGGTATGTTTCCGGTGAACCCGTCATGGCGCGTGCTTCCCATCGCGGCTACCTCCTTCGCGTGGTGTTGCGTCAATATCGCGTGCCTGTCATCGCGGGGCTGGTATGCGTGTGTTCGCTCTTGGGGGGACTCATCCTTTCAGAAACCTCGCGGCGACAGGCCCAGCGAACCGTGATACAGACTCAAACTGCGTTGGAAATGGCGGGCTTGCTCAACCTGGCCAGTGTCGATCGCGACGCCGGCCGACTCGATCAGGCGATGACGCAGTTTCACGAAGCAGCGCGTATGGGCGCAGTGGTCGAGCAGCCCGGAGAAGAGATTCTTCGGCAGGTCTACAGCGCGGAGCACCGCATCGCCCAGCTTCACATGATCGAGGGGCGCGCCGAGGCGGCTCAGCCGCACGCAACACGAGCCATTGCCCTGGCCGAGCAGATGCGGGCAAAATTTCCTGGCGTGCCACGTCATGATCGGCAGTATGCCTTCGCGTTAGAGCTTCGCGGTAGAATGCACAAATCACGAAAGCAGTGGCTCCTGGCGGAGAAGGATCTATCGCTCGCGGCGCAGGCCTTCGAGGCGGTTTACCGTGTTGCGCCACACACCAGCACCAAGGCCAGTGTTGCACGGGCTGGCTCCATGCGTGGCGAGTGCCTCGCTCGCCTAGCCCGCTACGATGAGGCGCTCGAAGCTTGCGGGCTGGCGACGCGTGCGATGGCCGAGCTTGTCCGCAACTCACCGTGCGACGCGCACAGCGTGGACCTAGCGCACATGCAAGCGGAACTTGCGCTCGTACACCTTCGGCGCAACCAAGGGCGTGACAACGAGGACGCGGAGCGCCTGCTCTTGGACGCGGGAGGCATCATCACTGCGCTATTGGCGTGTGACTCGTCTCGGAACTGGGATATGGCGTCGCTCTCCAAGTCGATCGAAGCCAACCTACGGCTCTCCAGAAAGCGTCAGGCCAAAGAGAACGCCAATCATTGACTGCTCGTGGTCGGATCGCCTGGAATATCTGGAATCTCCACCGGCTCGTCGCTCCCGGTTTCTGCGGGATTCTGCTGTCCGGAAACGGTGAACTCGAAGTTGATCGCCGTCGTGATGGTCCACGGATCGCCGCCCGATGGCTGTGTATAGACACCTTCGGAGACATCAAACTCCAAATCATCGTCGGCCGGGTCGTTTGCCACGGCCGTATCGACTACCGGTGCGATTGTCGTGAAGTCAGTCCGAACCGGATTGTCAGGATCGACGTGCGTGACCCACCAAAGCCCGTCCGACGTGTCAACAAGCGGTGCGTCAACGTCCCACGTATTGTCACTGCCGAGGACGACTTTCTCCGTGATTTTGAAGTTGTCGATACGCCAGCCGATGTCGTTGCCGTCTTGCTCTTGAGCGGAGATCGACAAGGACAGGTAGTATTCCACCCGACTGTTGGCGTTGCTCGGGTCTACGTGAATGCCAACATGAACGACTCGATCCGCGGGCAAAGCGACAGCGACTTGCGTGATTAGCGTGCAGACAACACCTACAACACCAGTAGTACGATTCATAACAACCTCCAGAAAAAAGTAGTTTCGGTCCTACTACTGAAGGCGCAGTGGTGATAAACTCATGCCGCAAGAAAAGAAGATTTTTTTGTTGTCGTGTCGGTGTTGTTTGGGGTCACGGCATGCGGCGTTGACAGTGCTGCCTTGGGGAAGAAAAGGTGTCAGGAAGGAATGGCACTGCCGCCGTTTTCACAGGCGTTAGGCCGGTTTCTCTCCGATCAGCTCAGCGCGTGCTTGATCGCGCGGTTTCGTCAGTAGATCGTGCGGTTTGGGTCGGCGTTTGATGGCGCGCGGCTCCACGCGCCCAGGCCGATTGCCGACGACGTGCTCCGTCAGGCTGACCGACGCGGC
>JAJRSR010000125.1 GCA_024278695.1 Planctomycetota bacterium
CGCGTAGGTAACGCTCGGGTAGAGACACGCCTCATCGAAAAGGTAAACGGCATAATCATACGCAAGAAGCAAACTCGCGATCATCCGTGCGAAGTCGGAACCGCGCACCCGGCTGTCAAAACCGATGATGATTTTCGAGAGCGCCGGCGTGCGCGACTTGCCAAACTGCGCGACCCCGGCTGACGTCAGCAGCAGAACAACGTCGTTGATCGTATTCGGGCCTTTGATGATCGGCGCGTGCAAGCCCTGTTCTTTGAGCTTGAGCACAACGTCACGATCAGCACCCATTTTTTCTCGAATGCCGCCGGTGCCAAAGCTGACCTCGCGCGAGAACGCGTTGGCCAGCGCCACCCATTGCTCCGCTTGGATCGCCATGCGCAGTCCATCGCGAAGGTTCGGCGAGATACGATCGAGCTCCTCGGCCAGCAGCCACTTGCGAAGGCTCGGCATGGCACGCTTGACGGCGTCTTCGTAATACTCACCCGTGATCCGCCCGGCATCGCGCTCGGCCTTGAGGTAGGTACCGATACCAGCCTCAGCCTGGCCCAATAGCTGTTGATCGTCCGTCGCTGACAATGTGGTAGCTCCTTCTCCGCTCATGGTGAGATCATCCTAAAGAGTTTGGCTTGGCACGACGGGGCCGTCTGAACCCCGCAGAAAACCGATCTTCGCCGCCGACGCAGCCGTTGCGGCCGGAAGGTAGCCCGGGGCAGTTGCACCGTCAATCACAAGGGTTCCATCGGCCAACACGCTGCGGCACTACACCACAACCTCCGCACGCGAAAAAGCCCCGCACCAGCGCTGATGCGCGGGCACGGGGCCTTGCCTTTTTTCGTAATTGGCAGCGCCGGCGCTTCGTCGAATACGCTCCCGTTAGCTGCCCTATGGCAGTGTCAGCGCCATGATTACCTTCTTGTCGCGCACATAGAGGGTTTTATCCACGAGCGTCGGGGAAGTCCAGGCTACGCGTTCCAGGATTTTGGCTTTCGCGTGAACGGTCACGCCCTCGGGCGTGGCGGTCGCGATGGCCAGGTTGCCGTCCTCGTCCAGCATGATGAGCTTGCCGTCAGCCAGGAGAAGTTGCGACTTGCCGATGTTGCGATCCTTGAAAACGATCGAGCCGTCGGTCAGGTTGACGCAGGCAAAAAACACGGGGCCGTTGTCACCACTGGAGCCGTACACATGACCGTCAAGCTCGATAGCGCTACCGAAGTGCAGGTTCATCTTGCGTTGCTTCCATAGCTGCGTGGCTTTCACGCGCTGGCCCGACGTGTCGATCTTCAACGCGCGACTACCCGTCCCATACGCCGACGCATAGAACAGGGAGTTACCGTCATACACCACGGGGATCGCAGCGTTGACATCGTAGTCCGTCTTGTGTTTGAACCGCCACAACACCTTGCCGTCAGCCGGGTTCAAACCGGTGAGCCCGCGCGCATGAACGGATACGATCTGCGTGGCACCGTCGATCGTGAGTAGGGTCGGTGAGGAGTAGGCGTTGGGATCACTTCCGGTTTTCCAGACGACGGAGCCATCAGACTGATTGAACGCCACGATGCCTCTGCCCGTGCTCCCGACCGGAACGATCACGAGATTCTCATGCACGAGTGGGCTGGAAGAATAGCCCCAGTAAAGTTGGGTGGCCTGATACTCTTTCATCAGATCGTGCGACCAGACGACCTTGCCCGAAGCCCGATCAATGCAATTCAACATGCCCATAATGCCAACGGTAAAGAGCCGATCACCGGCGATGGCCGGGGTCGAACGCGGACCGCTGCCGAAAGATTTGTCCATTTTCGACGAGAGATTCGCAGCGTAGACGAGTTCCCATGTCGTCTCACCGGAGCCAGCGTCCATCGCAATAACGGACTCTCGATCACCCTTGCGGTACATCGTATAGATGGTGCCGTCCGCAACAACGACACCCGAATAACCGTCACCAAGTTTTCGCATCCACAGCTTCGCCGGACCAGCCTCCGGCCAATCGGTAGAAAGACCCGTCGTAGCCGCGTGGAAGTTGCGACCGGGACCGCCGAACTGCGGCCACTGCCCGTAAGACGGAACGGCTAGCGACAACAGTGCAAGAACCGAAAGAAGAGACACACCATGCGTGCCGCGTTGTCGCGCGTTATTAGCCTTTGTCATATCCAGCCTTTCAATCTCTTGGGTTTGGCCATCCAAGGTGTGAACCCGAAACATTCGAGTCCCCCACCCCTGAGCAGATGGGCCATCCGTCCGCGCAGGCTGAAACCTGCGGCTCGTCGCTGCAAACGAACAAGACTCTAGCCAAGGTCGAGCGCCATAATCTTGTGCTTGTCTCGAACGTACATCGTCTTGCCCACAATCGTCGGCACGGTCCAAGACACATCATCGAACAGCTTGAACTTTGAGTGTACCGTGAATGTCTCCGGCGTCGCCGACGCTAAACCAAGCTGGCCGTCTTCATCCAAGATAATGAGCTTGCCGTCTGCGAAAACGCAGGTTGCCTTCGAGAAGCCGCGCTTGCGCCAGGCGATCTTCCCAGTTTTCATGTTGATCGCAGAGAAAAAATGCGGCGCACCGCCGCCGGTTGATCCGTAAACGTAATCACCGATCTTAACCGACGTCACGTGGTAGAACTGAATCTTGCGTGCTGTCCAGATTTCCTGCGTCTCTACCGAATCACCCCGCCGCGTGAGCTTCAGCCCGCGCGACCCTGGACCGGAAACGGAAAAGAACAGCGTACGCGACTTGGCATCCCAGATCGGCAGGCAAACATTCTGCTTCCACTGGTTGCTGATGTCATACTTCCATTTGAAATCACCATTGCTCGGATCGATACCGATGATCTCCTCGGCCATGAACGTCACCAGATGGTCCTTGCCCTTGAGCTTAATCACCATCGGCGTGGAGTAGCTGTTCTTGAAATCATTCTTCTTCCAAGCAACCTTGCCCGTCGTCTGATCAAACGCGACGACACTGGCACCCTCCCCGCCGACCAAAGCGATCACAGTGTCCTTGTAGGCAATCGGGCTCGACGAGTAACCGTGGTTGAGAACGTTACCACCCAATTCCTTCCACAGCTCGTGCGTCCAGTAGACCGTACCGTCCTGCTTGTTGAGGCAGTGCATGACACCGGACACACCGATGGTATAGATGCGATCACCCACGATGAGCGGCGTCGATCGCGGTCCGCGACCAAACTGGTCACCGTGTCCCGGAGCCGGGCTCGAATCGTACTTGTATTCCCAGATGGTCTTGCCGGTCTTGGCATCGAGACAAACCACGGCCTCCTGCTCGGCCGGCCGGTACATGGTGTACAACCGACCGTCATCAACAAGAATGGATGAGTAGCCCTCACCGAGATCTCGGTTCCACAGCTTCTTGGGACCGTCTTCACCCCACTTGTCCGCCAGCCCCCTGGACTTCGCTTTGAAGTCTTGTTTGGGCCCGCCCCACTGCATCCACTGTGCGGACGCGACACTGCTACAAGCCACCAGCGTCAACACCATCGCCACACCACGCGTTCTCATCATCATCTTGATCTTGCTCCCACCGAATCGGTCAACCGACCCGTCTTGCGCTGCACTGACATCGCCTCTTCATTGACGCCAACGAAAAGGCTACCCCAAGTCTAATGCGACGATCGTCTTTTGATCTCGAACATACAACTTCTTGCCAACGAGTGTCGGAATTGACCACGATCGATCCTTGAAAAGCTGAAACTTCGACAACACCTCCAGCCGATCCTGGCCCGGACGGGTGAGCGCCAAGAAACCATCCTCATCGAGAATAATCAGCTTGCCGTCGGCGTAGATCATCGTGGCTTTGGAGAAACCGCGTTCGCGCCATACGACTTTCCCCGTTTGAGCATCGGCGGCACCGATAAACGTGGCCTGACTTCCGGCAGAGCCGAAGATTCGGTCGGCCACGCGGATAGCGTTACCCTGCCCGACCTGCATCTTGCGAGACTTCCAGAGCGCTTTGACGCTGGTCTTGCCGCCTTTTCTCGAGAGCTTGAACATCCGCGCGCCGGAATCACCGCTGGATGAAACGTAGAGCGTGCCGTCCTTCGCGTAGACCGGCGTCGATATGTTGGTCTTCCATTGGTTGACGTGCCCATGTTCCCAGAGCAGGTCACCGTTTTTCGGGTCAAGCCCGACGATCTTGTCTGAAGTGAGCAGCGCGATCTGATTCTGCCCGTCTACATTGACGATGACCGGCGACGAGTAGGTATCTTCGAACGAGTGACGTTTCCAAATCACCTCGCCCGTATTCAGTGACATCAATGCGATCCCGTTGTCCTTACCGCCCAGCACGACCAGGAGCTTGCCATCGTGGAGGATGGGGCTAGCCGACGCGCCGAAACGCGGAGCCGTGATGCCGAACTCGGTCTCCGGGTCTTTCGTCCAAACCACCTTACCGGTTTTCTTATTGAGGCAGCATAGCTTCGCGGTGAAGCCAAGCGTGTAGACGTTGTCACCAACAATGAGCGGTGTGGCGTGTGGCCCCAAGCCGAACCGCTTTTCATAACCCTTGCCAATCGGAGCACTGTAGGCATGCTCCCACTTTGTTTTCCCGGTGGCCGCGTCGATCGCGACGACCACTTCGTTATCACCTGTACGGTACGTCGTAAAGAGCGTACCGCCATCAACCGCGATCGCGGAGTAGCCGTCGCCCAGCTCGCGCTGCCACACCACAGACGGACCATCCTTTGGCCATTCGTCGGCGAGCTTCCCCGATTCGACCACGAAGTTACCGTCTGGTCCGCCCCACTGTTGCCACTGCGCGTGGGCAGGTGCCGCGGCACCCACAAGTATCCCGGCGCACGCCGAAACGAACATCGCCATTCGCGTCTTCATCAATCTGCACCTCTTTCGCGTACCCAGTTTCGCGCTTCAGACCGACACGCCCGCACGGTAGAAGCTCAATCTACTTTCCTGAAAAACAATACAGCAGCCCGTCCTCTGCCCCTACCACCATACAACCGCTGGCCACCGCTGGCGATGCCGAGATCGGTGCGCCGGCCTCAAACCGCCAACGCTCCCGACCGGTCGTCAGATCAACCTCGTACAGGTTCCCGTCGGAAGAACCCACAAACACGCGATTCCCGACGATCACGGGCGATGAATCAATTCGCCCACGTGTACGCAGCGCCCACCGGAGCTTGCCCGTCTTTAGATCGAGCGCTCGTAAGTTTTTGTCACGACTACCGAGAACGACAACCTCGCCCGTGATCGCGGCCGACGACATATAGGGAAAGTCTCTGTCGGGGTCTTTGAACGCCCAGACCTGCTTTCTCGCTCGCCAGTCCAGCGCCATCACACGACTACCGTAGGTGCCCAGATAAACCATCGAACCGGATACCGCAGCGCCGACGCCGGTCACAGAACCGAGCGTCATGGACGGGACCACCTTCCCGCTGGCGGCATCCGCAACATGCAGATGCTCATCACAACCCGCTGCGATCACATGACCATCAATCACCCCGGGCGTGCCGTGGATACGCCCCTCCGTTTCAACCTTCCATAGCAGTTTGCCGTCGGTTGCGGAGAGGCAATACAACGTGCCGTCGTAAGATCCGAAAACGATTCTATGGCCCATTGGGTTGGCCGACGAAATGATCTCGCCGTGGGTCGTAAACTTCCATTTTCCCGAACCGGTCTTGGCATCGACCGCGTGCATGATCCCCTCGGCATCACCGAAGAACACAACGCCGCGATAAACCGTGGGCGAGGCGTGGACCGCTTCTTCCATTTTGTATTGCCACCGCACCTTGCCCGTCGCCAAGTCCACGGCGAACAACCCGGCGTCTTCTGAGCCCACATACACCGTGCCGTCAACAATCGCGGCCGACGACGTGATCGCCTCGCCGCATTCCAGCGTCCAACGCACGGCCAGCTTCTTGGGCAGGTCGCTCTTGGCGACGCCCGTAAGCGTGGCACCCCCACGAAACATAGGCCAATCGCGCGACGTCGCGGCCAGCCCTTCTGCCGCAGCAACACCCGCGCCCCCAAGCACAACCGCTACCACGATCATGATACCCGCGCCAAGCGAGCGGCTGCGGCGCGTGATGCCAGTACCATGTCCAGTCAGATTGTTTCTAGAGGTACCACTTTCAACCAAACCGGCGCTCTTGCCTCCCCCTTCACCAAAGAGGGACACAAGAAGTCCTACGACCTCAGTGAAAACGGCACCGATCTTGGTTTTAAGATATTGATTGTTTGGACTGTTCATGTGGATCGAACCACAACGCGCAGCGTGAGCTACGTCGGCTTGTACTTGAGCGCCATCGCCGCACCAGCGGCTGCCAGTACGATCCCCACGTAGAACAGCATGTGCGGTGCCTTGGCCGGCTTATGGTAGAGCATAGACACGATCGTATTGACGATCGGCGCACCGGCGAAAACCAGCGGTGCTACGATAATCGGACTCCCGCCGCCCTTCATCGCAAACACGATGCCCAGCGCGCCTACCGCCCCTAGCACACCCGCGATGGTCGAGACCGTCATGCCCTTGCTGGTGAACGTCATCGGCTCGGCCTTAGTCAACGTAAGGTAGGCCAGCACGGCGGCGGCCATCACGAAATACGCCAGCCCCACGAACAGAAACGCCCGCAACGGACTGTTCTTGCCCAAAGCCACCTGCCCCGAGTGAAGCGTGGGTACATACGCCCCCCAGCACACGACCGTCAACACCACAAAGACCATCCAAATCTTCATCGAACGCTCCTTCACACAGCAAACCAACCGGCAGCGATCCCGCCACCGGCGTTTCGCCATTTATCTGTTACGCCATCTTGTCCACAACGGCCTTAAACTCCGCCGCGTCAAACGCCCGCATCATCGTCGTCTGGACGTTGTGCCCTTTGCCAAGCTCCAACACCAACGCGGCGGCCGTCGCCTCATCCGGCGCAGACAACACGAACATGCCGTCGTACATGCCAAGCGTCCAATAGACCGACTCGACGGTTGCACCCACCTCGGCGGCACGCGCACGAAATTCATCCGCCCGACCCAACGACGCAGCCGCTTGCGAAATGCCTGACTCTGTAAACTTCAGCAGAACGATGTAACGTGTCATGGTAGCCCTCACTTATGAGCCCGAAGTTATCCACGCGAGCCCACACCCATCAGATTTCTAAACCAACGCCGCACCGGATGGCGGCGTCACACTTCGGAAAAAACTTCGAGCTTACGCCGGATGGCGTCCGGAATCGCGGCCGCGTCAAACCGTCCGAGATGCATGGTGCAACAGACGGCCGTCGTCTTGCCAGAGGCGATACGCTCACCGCCCCGACGAAACTCAGTCCCATAGGTGACGGATCGCGTTCCGATCTTGCCGACCGTAAGCGCCAGCTCCAGCTCATCTTCAAAGTACGCCGGCATAGCGTATTCACAGCTCGAAGCCGCGCGCGGCCAACTGATCGCACCCTCGCCCTCGCCCATGATGACCGACGCGCCAACGGATCGCCAGAACGCGTGCTCCAGCTCCTCCATGTAGCGGTAGTAATTGGAAAATGGAGCACGCCGGCAAGATCCGTCTCGGCGAACTGCACCCTGCGCATCATCGTAAACTCACTAGGCATTTGGTGAAGCTCCTGCGGAATCAGCCGGCGTAAAAAACTTGTCCAGCGTCTCTCGCGATGGTGGCGGACTCATCAGCGACACGACGATCATGGCCAACGACGACAAGATCACCATGGTGGCCACCGGCATCATATCGAGAAACAAATACTCACGATTGGCACCGTAGCCCGAGTCCCGAAACAGATAGACCCAACTGGCCGCTGCGGTGAGCACACACGCGTACGCCCCAGCCTTCGAGGCGCGCCGCCAGTAGACCGACGCAAACACGAGCGGGAACAAACTGGCGAATCCACTGAAACACCAGATCGCCA
>JAJRSR010000126.1 GCA_024278695.1 Planctomycetota bacterium
CAGCCCGATCACGACGGCGGCCTGACACAGCAGGGCCGACCCCAAATTGCATTCGAAGTTCATCGGCTGTGCGGCGCGTTTCATGCCGAGCCGACACCCCCACACCTTGCCGAAGTAGCGGGCGGCAATGTAGGCTGCGCCGATCCAACCCATGTGCGCAAGATCATTCAAGTGAAGCGAGTAGCCGGCCAACACGAAGAACCCGGAAAAAATCGGTGAACCAACGGTGCGCAGTCCGGTGTTGAGTTTGTCGGAATCGATACCGACATTGGCAAAGACCGCGCCGATGGTTAGTGCGGTTAGTAAAAAATTAAACGATACGCCGAAATGCTCAAGCAACCACTTCTCGCCGGCACCGAGCAAAATAAAGACGGCGAAGAATACGAGCATGGTTTCTGCAAGCGGCAGTTTGGCGTGCGTGACACTGATGAGCACGCCGAACACGGCCCCGACGGCCACGCTGCCGATGGTAGTCATCGTGATCGCCAGTATGATATGCCGGGATAGTCCGCCGCCGGTGTCGATCCAACCGGCCCACGCCGACAACAAGAACGCGGCATAAAAAAGAACAATGCAAACGATATTGTTGACGCCGGTGAGCCCGAGGATCGTGTCGGTGACGGGGCCTTTCGCTTCATATTCTTGTAGGACGAACAGGGTGGCCGCCGGCGCGGTTGCGATGGCCGCAAATGCCAGGAGCATGGCCAATACGGCGACGTCACCAGCGGCGTAATCACGCAACGCGATCATGCCAGCGACGAGGCAGGCCGCGAACACCATCACCACGGTTGTACTAATCTCCCGGCTGCTGATGGCACCGACGCGGGAGCCAGCCGCCCGAATCTGGGAGCGGTCGAACACGGCCCCGATTTTGAACAGAATCAGCCCCAGCGCCAGGTCTTGAATGGCCTTGAGCGGTACCGCAGCCGCTTCGAGGGTGGTGCCGGCTTCTTCCGTGGGCCAGACGACCATCAGGGTCGCTCGCAGCGCTGCGCCACCCACCAGATACCCAACGACGCGCGGCAGGTGTGCCCAGCGGGCGAGGTGCCCGCCGACGATGGCCGCCAGCAGCATGAGCCCAAATAACAAGCCCGGGCTAGGTGGTGTGGCTACGGCGAGATATGGATAGAGGTCGGTCAACGGCACCTGGGCATCTCCAAGGATACGCCCGACCGCCTGTGGCGAAACGGGCGCGTCTATTGGAAGCGGAGCCGTGGGGCTTGGCAAGTGCCATCGGCTTGGCGCGGTATGCAAGCGGCTGTGCCGCTGCGGAGCGCAGGGCTATTCGGTGCTGCGGCCGTTTTCCTCGATGGGGGTGATCTTGAGTCGAACCCGCGTGATGCGGCGCGCCTCGGCCGCGAGAACGCGGATGGCGATGTTGTCGTGCTCGCACGCTTCGCCTACGTCGGGGATTTTTCCGAGTGTGCTGAAGACAAGTCCGCCGATCGTTTCGTAGTCGCCATCCTCAGGAAGCTCGATGTCCAGCTCATCGTTGAGTTCATCGATCCGCATTCGCGCATCGACATCGACGGTGTGGGCGTCAATTCGTTTTAACTCTACGGGGCCTTCTTTTTCGTACTCGTCTACGATTTCTCCGACGAGTTCTTCCACGATGTCCTCGATCGTGACGAGACCGGCCGTGCCACCGTACTCATCGAGTACGATCGCGATATGCACCTTCTGCGATTGAAACTCACGGAGCAAATCACGTACGTGTTTGGATTCAGGAATGAACAATGCCTTGCGCGCGATGCCCGCCAGGTTGAACGGAGCGGCATCCGAGCGTCGGAGGAGGTCTTTGGTGTATAGTACGCCGGTGATCGAATCGATCGTTTCGTCAAAGACGGGGATCCGTGATCGTCCGACTTCGCGGATGGCGGTCAAGACGCCGTCAAGATCGGTGTCGTTGGGGAGCGCGACGATATCCGTGCGCGGCGTCATGATCTCTTCGACACGCGTGTCGGTCAGCTCGATGACCGACTCGATCATTTCTTTTTCTTCCTCATCCACAGCGCCGTGCAGTTCACCTTCGCTGACGGCGTGGAGAATCTCCTGTTCGAATTCGTCGGCGTGCGACTTGGCATCTCGTATGGGGGCTCCGGCCAAACGCCGGATCAGCGGATCGAACCACCCTAGTGCAATAGCCAGCGGATGCGTGGACCACCGCGTTACCGTCAGGACGGGAAGCATCCGTGCGACGAGCCAGCCGCCGGAATACTTGGCCCATGATGAGGGAATCGCCACGACAGACACCAGCGACAACAGCCACGCCGCCGCCGCCGCCTCGACAATGCGCACCCATGACAGCTCTGCGGAGAAGACCCCGGCATAGTAGAACACGTCCACCCACAAGACCGTCTCGCCGATCGACCGCACGATAGCCGTCGCCAGCGTGTACGCTGGACGCAACCGTAAGAACCCATCGAAGTCGCCGGTGCGGCCAACTTTTTCGAACTGTTCCGCGATGCGCGCCCTCGAAGGGAGGCGCAGCGAGAAGTTTAGCGCGGACCAGACCGTAGCCACGGTGATCGACGCGGCACCAACTCCAAATACCCAACCGTTCAACGTCATCGCTCTTGGAAGGCCTTCGTGTTGCCAAGCTCCGCAGCGCCCGCCTACTAGGCACCGGAACATCACGTATGATGAAACGACTCGATTCTACCCGCGGCTCTGCCTATGATACACCGAACCCAGCCCTATCGAAGTAAGAATCTCATCCTCGGCAAGGTGCATGGCGTCGGACGCCTCTGGCTCGGCGTCCGTATAACCCAGAAGGTGGAGCGTGCCGTGTACCGCGTACAGCGCCAGTTCTGCGTCAGTATCGTGGTTGCGTATCGCCGACTCACGTGCCGCGGTGTCTGTGGAGATCACGACCTCGCCGTCGATCGTCCAGGTGTCGTCGTTTGTTGATACCACGTTTTTCGGGAATTGGCGATCGTCGCGCATGTCAAACGTGAGCACATCGGTTGGTCCGGCGTGTTGAAGATGCTGCTCGTTCAGTGTCGCAATGGTTGGGTCGTCTACGAGGGCAATCGCGATGCGCGCGCGCGTCGCACGATGGTGGTGTAGGGTCGCTTGAACGGCGTTCTTCAAGCGGGAGACGAGCTTCGGGCCAAGGTTGTCGGCACCGGTGACGGTGATGTCGTAAGAAGGTTCGTCGTCCATTCGGGCTTCGATGTCCGTTAGTGGTCAAGGATAGAGCGCTAGGCTACACACTGACGCGTTTACGGCTTTCGGATTCCTCCGTTCGTTTGGTCGCGGCCGGATAGGCCACGCGACCGTGGTAGATACTCGACAGCGTTTTCACGAGAGATTCTTCCACCTGATGAATCTCCCGCAGCGTGATGTCGCAGTCGTTAAACTGCCCATCGTTGAGCCGATCGGTGATGATCTTGTGGACGATCGTTTCAATGCGCCCCGGCGTGGGCTCGGGTGCGGCGCGTACCGCACCTTCGACGCCGTCGCACATCATCAACACGGCCGACTCCCGTGACCGTGGCTTTGGCCCCCCGTAGCGGAACTCCGCTTCCGGCACTTCGCGGTCGTGTTTTCCGCTGGCGATCTTCGGCTGCTTCTCGCTGGCGACGTGGTGGAAGTAACGCACCACGCTGGTACCGTGGTGCTCTTCAATAAACTGATGAAGCAAACGCGGGAGCTTGTATTCCTTCGCCATTTCAATGCCGTCCTTGACGTGCCCGACGATAATCAGCAGGCTCATCGTGGGGGCTAAGTTGTCGTGGCGGCTGGCCGAACCTGTTTGGTTTTCCGCGAAATACTCGGCCTTGTGGATCTTGCCGATATCGTGATACAGCGCGCCGACTTGTGCGAGAAGCCCGTTGGCACCGATTCGTTCGCACGCCGCCTCAGCCAGCGTACCCAATACCAAGCTGTGGTTGTAGGTGCCGGCCGCCTCCCGCGCGAGAAGCTGTAGCAACGGTTTCGTCGGGTCGCGCCATTCCAGCAGCGTCAGCGATGTGGCCGTCCGAAAGACGCGTTCGATAAACGGGAGCAACGCCGAGACGATAAACGCGGCCGTCAGCGCCGCCGCTCCGGACCACATTGCGTGTGGTGTCACAAAGGTGTGTTCCTGGCTGCTGACCACGCCTGTTGCCACGGAAGCGATAATCATGGCCAGCGCTGCGATCACACCGGATACGGGCAGCTTGGTGCGCGATCGGATTTCGTCCAATTGGTATGTGGCGATGACGACACCCACCAAGAGCACAAACAGAAATTCGAAATTACCGCTAACGGTCGTGGTGACCAGAAGCGATACGATTGTCATGACACCGACGGCAAAACCGCGCGGGTAGGCGATGGCCAGTACGATGCCCGTGAGAATGGCCGGACCGTAAGCTAATTCGGGGAGCATGGGCCAGCGCATGTGCATGGCCCGTGCTGCGGCCAGCATCGCCAGGATGAGCACGCAGAACGCCAGGCTGCGCGCGGGCACCTCAAAGATTCGGCGCTGGTTGATTGCGACAAACGCCATCAGCGCGATCGAAAGAATCAGTACCTCGGTAGCGAGTCCGACGCGCTGCCACTGGCGCTTTCGGCGGAACGGCTCGGATTCTGGCGTGCCCTCTTCGAGGAAAGCATAATACGCAGCATGGTGTGCCTTCAAGAGTTCGTGGGCGGTCGTACCAATGACACCCGGTTCGACGATCGCCGCACCGCGTGGGTAGGTCGCCATCAGGATGGGTACGGCTTCCTCGGCTTCGAGCATCGCCGCTTCCGTGCGCTCCTGATCGTACACCAGGGTCGGCTGTTCTTTGAACGTTGATACGACCACATCTTCAAACGTTGATCGTAATTCGTAGAACGGGACGGTGCGGGCCACGTTGACGGCGCAGCCGCGTAGCGAGGTTCCGCTGCTTTGTCCGACGATGTCGGCGTGGCGAATGGTCTTGGCCTCGACCTCGTCCTCGACGCCGGGTTTTTCAGCCTCGATATAGTCGACGGTGCTTGCCGGTTTTCGGGGCTCATGGAGTAGGCTGACGGCCACATACTGGCTTTCAAGCGGAAGCTGCTGGACCCACGTTTCGAATTGGGTGCGCCCCTTTTCGTCGCCACCGTCGGCCAACAGGCGAAGCCGCTTGTATGCAGACCGGTCGGCCAGCCACCCATGCGGCTTCAACGCGGACTCATACGCCTCGAACGTGTCCGAGTCCACCGCCGCCTGAAACACCAGCTTGAGGTCTGCCCGGATCCGTTCGTAGGTGAGCCCGGGTTGGTTAAAGGTGTAATGGCTCGGCGTTTCGCTTCTGGCGGCCATCCGAGCGGCCGCTGTCTTGGCTTCGTCCGGCACCTGGAACGCCACCCGCGCGTAGACCGGCGCGTCCAAGTATTGGTTCGGAGCGTACTCAATACGCGACTCGCCAAACAGCGCAATGTTCGATGCGATTATTGCGAACAGTACCGTCACGAGCACGGGCCAGGAGACGGACCGTGATACGAGGTGCTGCCACGCCGAGCCCGTCGCTTGCGCGCGCTTCTCTCGGACCTGCCGACGGCGAATCTTGTTTTTTCCAGAAAACCCTAGCATGATCTCAACCGGGCCGATCAATCGCCAATAGACGATCTGTGCCTATCGGCCCCCAAGCGGTGAAAGTCAATACGTATTCGACCACTCCGAGCCGACGTCATATCACGGTCATCATTATCGGACGGTATCGTCCGTATCTCCATAAGCCTCCACCACCTCCTGAACGAGCGGGTGGCGGACGATATCTGCCTGTGACAGACGAACGTGGGCGATGCCCTCTTTGCCGGCCAGACGCGCCATCGCGTCCACCAGCCCGCTCTTGGTGCCATCACCAAGATCGCTCTGGCTGTCATCTCCGGTGATAATCATCTTGCTCTGGTGGCCCAGCCGTGTCAGGAACATCAGCATCTGAGAAGGCGTCGCGTTCTGTGCCTCATCCAGGATGATGGCCGAGCTGTTTAGCGTGCGACCACGCATGAACGCCAGCGGCACGACCTCGATTACGTCGTCCCGCATAAAGCGTTTGAGCTGGTCGAAGGTCATCATGTCGTGGATGGCGTCGAACAGGGGACGGAGGTAGGGATTGACCTTGGCCTTCAGATCTCCGGGCAAGTAGCCGAGCTTCTCCCCCGCTTCCACAGCGGGTCTGACCAGTACGAGTCGCTTGATCCGATGTTTTTTTAGTAGAGAGACGGCCGCTGCGACCGCCAGATAAGTCTTGCCGGTACCCGCCGGTCCGACGCAAAACGTCATGTCGTTATCGAGTATCGATTGGATGTATTGTTTCTGTCCTTCTCCGCGCGGCGAGATGCCCGCACCAGAGACAAAGACATCGAGCATGCCACGGGTCTGCGTGCGGCCATCCGTCGATGCCAGCGCGATGGATTCTTGAACGAAATCATCCGAGAGCGCCGGACGGTTGCGGAGTGCCCGCTGCAATGTCTCAACCACAAAGGCGGCCTGCTTGACCGCCTCGGTCTGCCCGTCGATGCGGACCGCGTTATCGCGGGCGGTGATACGTACATCGAAGGCCGTCCGGATCAGACGCAGGTTGCGGTCCGATGTCCCATACAGCGCGGTCCGCCGAGACGGATCATCTATAGGTATTGTGAGTTCCAAAAAAGTTAGCCTTGCCTCGCCTAGCGTTGCGGCGTGCCTCCAAGGCAACGCCGCGCTCCACCCCTACACAACCTTCCATACGACCGTTAGCAGAAGCCAAGCCACCGGTACGGAAAACACCGGACTGTCCACTAGGTCTAGTATACCCCCGAACTTGGGTATGATCTTGGCCGAATCTTTGATTTGAGCATCTCGCTTAAAGCAGGACTCTATTAAATCCCCGAATTGCCCCGATGCTGACATTGCGAGCCCAAACAGAGCGGCCCGGACCATCGGGGTGGGGCCGCCATTGGCGCTGGGAGCGGCGAAGGATTCGGTCATATCCTGGATCAGGCTGACGATCCCGCCAATGGTACCCACATCGTCCACGCGGAGGCTCGCCCAGCGGTAGGCCATCACGAAGCCCATAGCCACCACGACCGAGCCGATGAAGCCGCCGACCATGCCTTCAACGGACTTCCCCGGGCTTACCTCTGGAATCAATTTGTGCCGCCCGATTGCGGAGCCCATGAAGTACGCACCGATATCGGAAGATTTGCACACGAGCACGGTGATGAGCAGCAGCCACGCGCCCTCCACGCCGGGTACGTCTTGTGAGCACCGAAGATGCAACCCAAAGGAGGGCAAGAATCCAACGTACAGGACGATCAGCCATGTAGCGCCGACATCGCGCAGTGCCTCGTCCGTGTCCCGGCGCAGTACCATGAGCACGCCAGTGCCGATCACCGTAACCATCACGCTTACGAGAGACCACATCAGCCCTTCGGCTTCTGCGACGCCGCTTCCGAGCCAGCCCGCGGCCGATAGCCACGGTACGGCCATGGTGACGCACACCATGATCCAAGCGAACCGATGGAACGGTTGTGCCCCTTTTTGGCGGAGGAAATTGCTTAGCTCGCGGGCTCCGGCAAAGCCGGCCAATATGAACATCAGGGGGATCATACTGCCTTGGCGCAGCAGGTGCCCAATGAACGTGGTGCGCCAGGAGAGGTCGGCGTCCAACACCGGACCCATGGGTACGGTCGCCTCTTTGCCAAGCTGAACATCCGCCAGGAAGAGCGACAGGATGGCGAGGATTGCCGCCGTTCCGTATGCGATACGTTGACCCATTTCGCCGTCGTCACCTTTCTATTTCACAAGCCAAAGTTGCGGCGAACCCTATCCGCGAGGCACCGCTGTGTCCAATGAACCTTGCTGTCAGTAGCGATGGCGGGTGCAAGACAGATGAGGCGGTTGTGCGTGGGGTGGCATGGACAAGCGTCGTGGCGATGGCATGGCGCATACAGAAAAGGCTCCCGGGGCTACGCTTGCCCGTGTTTTCCCCTTGTTGGATCATCACGGGCAAACGCTGCAAGCTGCATCCATCGGATTCGTTGCAAGTCCGATCCTGCGGCGTTTGTCCATGCCACCCATCCGTCAATTCTGTCTTGAACCAGGCGATGGCTGCTTGGCAGAACGTGTGTTTTGCGATCTTGGCGGTGATCGGTACGATGCTCGACGGTATTAGCTTGGCCCTGCGGTGTTGGTTGGGCTTGAGGAGGCGGTGTGTCATGCGGTCTGATGACGACGGGGCGTCCCGGAGAAAATTTTTACGCGAGGCTAGCCGGAAGCTGGTGGGTCCGGTCGCGGATTATATCGAGAAGCGCACCGGTCCTGTGCCGCTGCCGCGTCGCGAGATGCCGCTCCTCCGTCCACCGGGTGCGATCGCGGCTGATCGTTTCGCTGAGGTGTGCCATCGCTGCGGTGCGTGTGTCGAGGCCTGTCCGGCCAACGCGATCGTCGCGCTGGGTGAATCACGCGCGACGCTATCAGGTACGCCCGTGGTCAACGCGGACACGGCGGCGTGTGTGATCTGCGATGGGTTGAAATGTACGCACGTCTGCCCGAGCGGCGCGCTGTTGCCGTTGGCATCAGCCGACGAGATCGACATGGGCGTGGCCGAGGTGTACGCGGCGGTGTGCGTGCGATCAGAGAATGAAACTTGTACGCTTTGTGTGGATCGCTGCCCGATTGGCGTGGCCGCGATTACGTTTATGGATGACGGTCCGCCGTCTGTGTTGGCAGACGGCTGTACGGGATGTGGCATATGTCAGATGTATTGTCCGACGACACCCAAGGCCATCGTGATTCGGCCGAAGTGACCGAAGCGTCCACCCCTTCGGGCATGTTGGCTCGTCAGAAGCGTTGGCTTGTGATTTTGGTTGGCGTGAACGTGTTGCTTTGGTTGATCCCGAGCGATGTGGCCAAACAGATCGCCACCGATCGGCACACCATGCTCGGTCGCTACTCGCGCACGCATTTTTCGTGGATCATCGCGGTGGCGATTATCTCCATGATCAGCGCGTATATTGATCTGGGCATTGGTGCTGAATACAAACGCCGGTGGTTTCGTGTGATCGCTGCGCTGCTTGTCTTGACGCCGGCGCTGGCCGTGATTGATTTCTTGATGCGATCACCCACAAAGGCGCACTATGTGCGCGACACCATAGCGTACCACCGCCCGGTGGATTTTTCGTTCGAGCAGGTTTTTCAAGATAAGCCGAAGGCCTACAGGAGTTATCCGGATGCGCCGCAGGGTTATGGCACGGTGACGTGCCGGCTCACGACCGACGCGCGCGGCTATCGCAATAAAGATGCGCGGACGCAGTATGATGTCGTCGCGCTGGGGGATTCTTTCACGGAAGGATCGGGCGTGTCGGACGAGCACCCTTGGCCCGTGCGGTTGCAGGCGCGGAGCGGGTTGAGTGTGTATAACCTCGGCATGTCGGGCTACGACCCGTTTCACTATCTGGAGTCGCTCAAGACGCACGGGCTCGCGATGAAGCCGCGTTACGTCGTGTGTATGATTTACGAGGGTAATGACTTTCGATCGGCCAAGTCCGATCGCAAGCGGCGCAAGCCAAGCCTGTCGGCAAACTTCAAACGCTATATGAAACAATCTCCGATTGTGACGACGCTTGACCGTCTCATCATCGACACGTTTGGGCCGATCAACGCGGACGGTCCGGTGAGCCACGCGGAAGCGATCAGTTGGATGCCGCTGATGATTCCAGCGGATGGCGCTGCACCGCACGCGTACGCTTTCGGCCCGAAGCAGCTTCGCGATTTGTACCTGCCGGAGGATGTGTTCGCACGCGACAAACACTGGCTCAACCCGAGGGGCCAACTGACGAAGATGAACGAGCTTTGCCGAGAAGCCGGCGTGACTTTTGTTGTTGTATTTGCGCCAACGAAAGCGCATGTGACGCTTCCGATGGTGGCGGGTGGCTTGGAGCCGGAGCCGGTCCGAGCGTTTACGAAGTACAAGTACAAGGGTGATTTGCCGGAGGCGTCATCGTTTCTTGAGGGCCTTTTGTCCCGCGTCGAGTCTCGCGAGAACGTCATGCGGAAATGGTGCGAACGCGAGTCAATTCCCTTTATCGGTATGACCGATGTGCTGCGCCGAACGATGTCGGAGGGGCAACAGGCATACTACAGCTACGACCAGCATTGGACGCCGATCGGTCACGAGGCGGTTGCCGCAGAGATCGCGGCGCGTTTGGCGGTGATGGCGGCTGCGCCGGAGACGGTGGGCTTGGTCGATTAAGCGATTCGCGTTTGAAGCGGTGAAAAGAGGAAGCGGTGAAAAGAGCCGGTGTGGGTCGCACGTCGATGGGCTCAACGGGTCGGTCATGCGATGAGCTTCGTGGCGATCTAAAGAAACAACAAAGGGCCGCCCGTGGTAGGCGACCCTCTGTTGTTTCGAATGTTTCCAACAGTCTTATGTGTTGGCAACCGGTCTCTTATTCCGTAGCGGGTTGGTTCCGCTTCACATACGAGCCGCTCGCCCGTCAATTAATTGATTGTTACCTTCGCCGGCAAGGTGCGGTACGGCATTTGGACGCCGGCCTCGCTGATCAGGAACGAGATGGTGCCCGGTGTCACCGAGATGGTGAACGTGCCGGAAGCATCCGGTGATACCTGATACGTATAGCTGCCGAGGTACTTCCGAGTTGGGGCGTCGGCCCCGCCTTGGAAAAGCACCGCGCCGAACCGACCGTTGACCTCATCTACGGCTTGGATCACCTGACCCCTGCCGTCGAACACGAAATCAGCGTTGGCCAGATCGACAACGCCGTGGTCGCGCGTCAGGCTGCCCGTGTCACCGTTCGTAACGCTCAAGGCAAACTGATAGGTTCGCAGCGATTGTACGTTCGAGATGTAGACATCGACAGTTACCATGCCCCCCGGCGAAACCACAGCTTGCTGCGGTACGACCGTGACGACGGTGGAGGCGTCGGCGAGATTCCGAGTTGCGACCAGCCGCTGGATTCTCGCGGCCTCGGCGGCCGTCAGCCCGGTAATGGTGGTGATGTTGACGCCGATGGAAGCGATCGAACCCACTGCGACTACGCGTCCGCCGCGGATGATCGCGACAGAGTCGGCACCGCTTTCGGTGGTCCGCATCGCCAAGCGTTCGGAAGCGCCCGGTTCCAGCGTGATCGACATTTGCTGGCCATCGCCCGAGCGTGTGGTTGCGATGCTGCCGACCTCGGCCGACGTGAACGCGTCCTGTGCCGAGACGTAGACCGTTCGTCCGTTGGGTAATGTTTGCGCCTCAAAGCCCGAATCCGCTGTTTGGCTGGCCAAGCGGAACACCACTGTGCCCACTTTTGTGCCCACATTGCTGGCTCGTTCCGTCCGATCCCGCGCGAACGCGGCCGGTGTCAACATGGCACCCGATAGTACAGCCGCTACGATCCATTGGTTCTTTTTCATGGTCAATCCTTTCGTCCTTCAAATGGCATACCCCGAGTCGAATACGGACCGCAGCGCGCCGACCGACTCTTGACTCCCAAACAGGCTTCTCTCTCCGTTGCCGTAACAACCGCCGCTGGTCGAAATGTTCCGCAGATTACGCTGCAGGAGCGAGATAAAAGTACCACCTCGACAGCACCGACCCAGCGTCTACTCCTACCCGGTACCGATCTCCCCGCCGTACCAAGTGAAAAGCCCGTATATATTCCGCAGACCGCCGCGCAGTATATCACGCGACACCGACGCACGCAAGATAAATCTGACATCGTTAAGTTGGTTGATTGCAATAGATTATGCTGTTTTCGGCGGGATTTTTTGTTGTCGTTCCTTCGATGGCGTATCGGTCGGACGTGTAGGTTTAGGGTTTGGACGCTTTGGAAGTCCGCGTTGACGCGGAGGATGATGCTCACGACCATGGCCGTCTGTCGTGGTGTCGTCGTTGAAAATGTGGGTTGAATTAGGTTGAGGCCGAGATGATGGGAATGGGTGCGTTGTGTCGCATATCGTGTTTGGTGTTGGTCGTCGTCGGCGGGTTGGCGGGCGGTGTATGGGCGGTCGATGCCCAGCCTAAGGCGACGGTTGTCTTTCTCGTGCGTCATGCGGAAAAGGGCACGATGCCCAAGAACGATCCGCCGCTAACTGAGGCTGGTCGCTCGCGTGCGGCGTTGCTGGCGAAGATGCTCCGCTCGGCAAGCGTGACGGCCGTCTATTCCTCGGGGTTCGCTCGAACGGACCAGACGGCCAAGCCTGTTGCCGATGCCGTTGGTGTGGCAATGATAAGGTATGACGCGCGCAATTCTCGTACGCTAGCGAAGACGCTCAGGCGCGAACACGCCGGTGGTGCCGTGCTTGTGGTAGGGCATTCCAACACGGTTCCCGCTTTGCTTAGTGCTCTCGGGGTGGATCGTGCCAGCCAGCCCGTTATCGCAGACACCGAGTATGATAACCTGTTTATTGTGACTATTCGCGGGGAACAGGTAACGCTAGTTCGTTTACGGTTCGGCACAACTTCGGGGGCGTAGGTCGATTGTCTTGACAGCTTCCGCGTGTGTGGTGAAATGCCCCAAGCGGGCGTGGTTGGGTAGAGGCTTCGGGCCTACGCCGCCGCCCCCGACCTGATGTACGGGCCGTCCGCGTCGTCGTGGCGCGCAGTCGTTGCATTGGGCTGACTTCTTCTCAAAATGAGAGGCGCTAGCCATGACTCCGATTTCAGTAACCCAAAAGCTATCACCACTGATCGAATACCTTGAAGGTCTTACGAGCCGAGCACCGGTCGAGGCGCTTCAAGCACAGCTCGAAGCACTCGATATCAGCGTGGACGATATTTCCGAGTATGCGCGGTTTTCCGAGCAGCGCTACCTGCGCAATCTGGTGCATCAGGGCGAATGGTACCACGTGCTGGCGCTCTGCTGGCGGAGTGGGCAGCGCAGCCCGATCCATAACCATGCCGGGTCAACGTGTGGGCTTCGGATTCTCAAGGGTATCGCCACGGAGACGGTTTTCGAGCCGACGCCGAGTGGGCTTATGAAGCCGGTGTCTTCGGCGGATTTGGGTGAGAATGGCGTGGCCTCTACGCAGGATGCTGAGATCCATCAGGTCTCGAACTTACAGCGTGAGGGTGAGGATCTCGTGACGTTGCACGTCTACTCGCCGCCGCTGATGCGTATGGATACCTATTCGTTGATCGACCGTACCGTGGGCGAGTTCCGCCCGATGGTGCTCGAACATGCTTCGGGAAGCGGCATCTAATAACAATATAGAGCAAACGCTACCATATGGCGGGCAATAGCGCACCAACTTCGGATCCATCTTCATCGGGGCGCGGGGCCGCCGTGCCGTCGTCCTATAGCGGGATCAGCGCCGAGGCGTTGCTGTCGCTCGGTTGTATGGAGGGTGTGTACGAGCCGATCGTGGCACCGGTGTTGCCTTCGGGGTCGGATGCGCCGCGCGTACTTCATTCCGACGCGATCCACGGCTCGGCCTACCCTTCTTTCGATTCGATGGAGGGGATCCCCGGCGTGATGGAGCCGGTGGTCGAGCGGGCCGCCGCGGCTGAGGAAGCGGCTCGGGCTAAGGCCGCGTTTCGACCGGGGTATGCGGCGGCGGCTATGGTCGCGGGGCTTGCCTATCTGGTTCATTACTTGCCGTTGGCACCGTTTACCGTGACCGGTGGTGCGGGTGCCGTTCGGCATCCCGTTAGTGCGGCCATCATCGCGATTGTGCTTGGCTTGGGACTGCGCAACATGGTGCGGTTGCCGGATTCCATTCGCGCGGGTTGCAAGCGTGTGGTTCGTAAGATGATCCCGATCGCGATTGTTTGTACCGGTGCGGGGATGAACCTCAAGGCGCTGGCCGCGATTGGTGTGTCGGCGTTTGTGATCACGGTCGTGTGCATTGTGATCGCGATTGCGGGTTCGTTTTACGTCGGTCGTTTGCTTGGGCTAAGCCGCAAGACGTCGCTTCTTCTTGGTGCGGGTACGGGCATCTGCGGTAACAGTGCGATCGTCGCGGTGGCCCCGTTGATCGACGCGACCGACGATGACGTGGCGCTTTCCGTGGGTGCGGTAAACCTGTTCGGGTTGGTGACGATGCTGACGCTCCCGGCGATCGGTGGGTTTCTGGCGATGGGTGATGAGGCCTTTGGCATTTGGTCGGGTACGTCGATCCATGCGGTGCCGCAAGTGGTGGCTGCTGGTTTTGCGTTTAGCCCGGCCGCCGGCGCGACGGCGACCTTGGTGAAACTCGTGCGCGTGACGCTGTTGGCACCGCTCGTGTTCGTGCTCGCGATCATGCACGCGAAGCAGTCACCGGCCGATGCGAAGGGCACGCAGAAGTTGGCGATTCATTACGCCCGGTTTGTGCCCTGGTTTGTGTGGGGGTTCGGGGCGCTGGCGCTGCTGAATACGTTTGGCATGATCCCCACGCTCGATTTCGCACTGACCGGACTCTCCGGAGAAACCTTCCCCACAAGCGTCCCGCTTGCCGCAACGCTCAAGCTTGTCGGCAAGATTCTCTTGACGCTAGCGATGGCCGCCATCGGCCTTGAGATCGACGTGCGTCAACTAGCCGGCGTCGGCGCGAAAGCGATCACGGCCGGCTTCATCACCAGCGCGATTCTAGCGGCAGCGAGCCTGACGCTGATTATGATTTTGATTTGAAGCGGTCGCGCAATGCTTGACCGGGCAGGTTGGTGTGTAAGCTTGGGTGGCCCACCGCTGAAGCGATGGCCCACCCGACCTGGTATTTTCCAATTACCAGTTGTTCAGGCCTGACGCCATGTTTGTATCAAAGCGCCCTGTTCGAGGCGGGAAAAAGGAGCCGATCGCGCGTGTTAGGCCGTAGGTTTTTCCAGGGCGAAGCGGTCGCGGGTGGTGCTGTAGTCGGGGCCGCCTAGTCTTCCTAACAGGTCGATTTTCTCGACGTTGGCCGTTCCGTTTTCCAGGAGCGCTTCGTCGGCGATGTGGAAGCAGAGGATCTCACCGATGCAGATGTTGGCCGATAGCGGGCCGTCGCCTACGGGTACGATTTTGATGAGCTTGCATTCAAGCTGCACGGGTGACTCGGCCACGCGCGGCGGTTGGATGAAGCGGCTCTCGATTGGCGTGAAGCCGGCTTTCTCGAACTCGTTGACACCCGGTGCGTAGGCGAAGGATGCTTGGTTCATGGCGTTGCGGATGTCGTGCGAGACGACGTTGACGACGAATTCTTCGACGGCACTTAGATTGTGGAGCGTGTCTTTGTCGGTGCCGTCTGCCCGGGTACACGGAGAGAACATGACGGCCGGCGGGTTCGAGCCGATGGCGTTGAAGAATGAAAACGGGGCGAGGTTGGGCACGCCATCCGCTGAAATCGTCGTGACAAAGGCGATCGGGCGGGGCAGCACGCAGGACAACATCGTTTTGAAGTTGTCGCGTCCGGCCCGCTCGCTACAGGTTAGCTGCGTGAAGTTTGGGTAGGGTTTCATGCGTCCATAATACAGCACTTCGGCCGAGGGTGTTACTCGAACGGTGCCAATCCCAACCAAACAGGGGGATGGGCAGTATTGCGAGCACGAGAGCCTCCCTCGGCCCCTCCTTGCCACGGAGGGGAGCAAGAAGTCAAGTGATCTTTGTGGAAGTCCTTAGTGGAAACCGACCTTTGCCGAGTCAGTCGTAGCTGTTCTACCCGTGGGATTTTTGCAGGTCTTTGCAAAGTTTGTAGAAGTCGAGGACTTCTTGGGACTCCTGGCGTAGCTCTTCCGGGACGAGGGCGATGACTTCGGCCTGTAGCTCGATGGCTTTGTCGAGCGCACCAATCTGATAGAGCGCGCGGGCGTAGGCGACGATGGCCATGGCGTCGCGTTTCTTGGAGGCCTGATACGCCGATCGGGCCGCCTTGACGGCCAAGTCCGGCGTTCGGGTGGCGTAGTCGTCATTGCGCAGCATCGCGATCGCCATGCGCGACATGGCCTTGGCGTTGTCTTTGTTCGCTTCGATATGGGCGTTGGCCCATTCTCGAAAGGCGCGGGTGTTGCGTAGCTCTTGGGCGTAGATGCCGGTGATTGCGTCGAGGGCGATCGGGCTGGACGGATCGAGCTTGAGCACGTCGATCAGACCATCCCAAACGACGCCCCACTGTCCCATTTCGAGCGACAGGCTTAGCGCCTGCAATCGCTTGTTGACCTCGGCCTCGAGCTTGGCGGATTCCAGATCGTACGAGCCGTCAATGACGGCCGGGATGATCTCGGCCAGCGATGGTTCGAGCGGGCTACCCTGCCAGACGATGCGCCCGTCGCGCCCGATCAAAAACGCGTACGGAATACCCATGGCCGGGTCGAGCCACTTGTTCCATGTCTTGCCGTTGTCGTCCGCCGCGATTCGGTATTGCAGGTCCGGTCCCATCCGCTTGACGAACCGCTCGATCATCTTGAGCGAGTTGCGCATCGGCTCGGGGTCGGTGATGCCGACGATGACGAGGTCTTTGACGTACCTTTTCTGGTAGTCGGTCAGCAATGGAATCGACGCCTTGCACGGCGGGCACCATGTCGCCCAAAACTCGATCATGTGGATTTTCTTGGCGGCGTCGGCTTTGAGATCGATGGGCTTACCCTGAATCCACTTCGAGAGGACCAGCGGCGGTGGCGTATCACCCACTTGGGGAAGGGCAGCGGCCGGTACCGCCAGCATGGCGAACAAGAGTAGTGTCGTGGTTGTCGTTTTTTGTGTCATGGGTTTCCGCCGAATGTTTTCGCTTGTCGTTCTTGCTTGCGCTCGATGTTCTTCATTCATACTGAGGTCAGCCCGCCGGAGTTCACGCTGGTTTCGAAATGCCCCGGCGGCGGCATTAAGAGGACATTTTCCCAAACGCCGGATTATAACAATCTTCGCTCGAAATTGCCAACCGGGGCAGCCGGGCGGAAACGCAAGGGATGGTGATTGACGCTGGACTGGCTGTTGGTTTTTCCTCTTTCCCTTTGCTACGCCGGCAGCTTAGAGCCGAGTTTCTTGAGGCGCTGGCAGGCGTCTTCCAGGTCTTTCATTTGTTTGGCGTAGCAGAAGCGTAGCTGGTTTTGTCCGTCCTCCGGGTTTCGGTAGAAGGCGGAGCCTGGGACGGTCGCGACACCGACTTCGTTGAGGATGGCCTCGGTGGCTTCGGTGGCGTTGGCCCAGCGGCCCTTCTCGAAGGCGGCGAGCATGTAATAGGTGCCGTCCGGGACGAACGGGTCGAAGCCAATGGACCGTAGGGTGTCCACGAGCAACGTGCGTTTGGCGAGGTAGTCATCGCACATGTTTTCGTAATACTCATCTTCGAGCCCGAGTCCGGCGACGATGCCGTGTTGCAGGGGTGCGGGTGCGCAGATGTAGAGCAGGTCGTTGACGACGGCCATCTTCTCGATCAGTTCTGCTGGTCCTACGGAATACCCCACGCGCCATCCTATTACGGCGAAAGTCTTGGACGCGCCGCTGATGGTCAGGGTGCGGTCGCGGGCCTCGGGGTACTTGGCCATGCTGATGTGCGGCTTGCCGTAGGTGATGTACTCGTAGATTTCGTCGGTGACGATCCAGGTGTTGTGCTTTTTGCACTGCTCGGCAATGTGTAGCAATTCCGACTCGGTAAACACCTTCCCGGTCGGGTTGCTGGGTGTACACACGACGACCATCTTGGTTTTTTCGGTGAAGGCCGCTTCGAGGGCGGTCTTGTCGTAACCCCATTTCGGCGGGGCGAGGTCCACGAACTTCACGTTGACGCCGAACAGTTTTAGCAGATTCACGTGGTAGCCGTAGAACGGTGAGAACACGATGGCCTCATCACCCGCGTTGAGCATGGCCAGACACGCACACGCGAAGGCACCGGCCGATCCGGTGTTGACTGCGATTTCTGTCTCCGGATCACACGTGACACCGTTGAAGTGTTCCATTTTGTTGGCGATGGCTTGGCGCAGCTCTGCGATTCCGCGTAAGTTCGTGTAGGTCGCGTGGTCGGCGTCGATAGCGTTCTTGGCCGCGTTCTTGACGGCAGGAGGCGCGGGTTGATCGCACACGCCTTGCGACAGATTGACGCCGTTCATGGCGGCGCAGATGGCCGAGTAGCGGCGAATGTCGGACTGGCGGATGTTTCGAACTCGGTCGGCGACTGGTTTTTCCATCTTGCGGCTCCTCTCCCATAGTCTCATAGCGTCGCGCGGCGCGCCAGTGCGGCCAAGCGGTTTCTGCATCATATCGTGGACCGCCTACAGTGTATCGAGAATTGGTTTGGCGGACAAATGCGAAGCGGCGTGAAGGTGTTGGTGGGTGCAAGGCAGGATTGGTTGATGGGTGGCATCAAATCAGGATCGTGGTGCGGTGGCGGATTGGAGTTGGATGCTACGCAGGACTTCGACGGCCGCGAATGCTGCCACGGTGGCGAGCAGCGGCTTCGTGATGTCTAGCGGCGCGGTTGGTGAGATTGACGAGAGAAGCGCCACCAATAGTGAGACCGACGACGCACCCAGACATGCAAGCGGCATGGCGTGCGACTGCTTGCTTTGTTGTAGCACAAGGGCAAGCGTCATCGCGAGGAAACCGTAGGTTATCATGGTGGCGGCCATGTCGGTTACGGCGCGGTGCATCGGCGCGCGCCATAGCGATTCCAAGGGTAGGACGGCTGCTGTGACGCTTTCGCCCGTTTGTTGGTTCAGGAACGACCAGTCGAGATTCGCACAAAGTAGCGCCGCTTGTGTCGCGAGGGCGACGCCGAGCGCGACTCGGTACATGCCCTTGGGGGCGGGCCAGGGTCGTTGACTGACGCCGAGGTTCGTGAAGAGGAATACGCCAGCCCAAGCGCCGCTCGCAGCACCGAAGGCCCGAAGCATGAAGCTCGCGAGATCGAACACGTGCGACAGGGTGAACAGTTGGAGCACCTCGATGGTACCGGCCGCCGCGATGCCGTGGAGTATGGCCGACGCCAACGCGGTTCCTGGGCGAGCGCCTCGATCCTTCAGTCCCAGGGCGACGACAAGGCTCAAAATCGCAAACCACAACGCGCCGCTAAGTTCATGGGCTAGCGGTGCGAGTGCTGGCTGCGTGGGATTCAGCGGACGGTTGTGTGTGAGGCTCAACTGAACGCGGCGAAACGCGTCGTGCAGGGCGCTGGTGTTGGTGACGAAATCAAACGGTGCCAGGTGGTACGCGAACAAACCGACCGTAAGCAGCATCGCGCTGCGGCGGAGTTTTTGATCCAGTGGGGCGCGGTTCCATCGATCCAGGACGGTGTTGGCGCGGTCGTACCACACGAACGAGAGCGTAGCGCCACACGTGGCACCGGCCGTGTTCAAGATCACGTCCCACCAAGAGGCCACGCGTTCGGTGATGCCGGTTTGCAATGCTTCCACGGTGAGGCTCATGCCCGCGCCGATGATGACGGCGATCACGGCGCATCGAAAGCGGCTCGCGCTTATGCCAAGTCCGTACGCCGCGAGGAAGAACCCGATCGGGACGTACACGGCCAGGTTGGTGACGAAGTCTTCAAGCGTCGGCGTGTGAAACGCAAGCCGGGCGAGACCGAGCGTGGTAGAGGTTGTGATCGCCGCGAGATTGAGGTTCAGCGGCAGCAGCGACAGATAGAGCACGGCTGTGATCGCGCCGAGCGGCCAAAGAAACGATATCCCATGTGGTTTCCGCATGACCGCATCGTGACCGAGCGGGCTACGGGAACAAGTTGTAGCGGTGCCTCTCATGGCTCCTGCCTCCTTTCCGTAGGTGGTTTGCTGATCTTAGGCGCGGCAGAAGGCGGCGGCGCGGTCGGTCTTGATGGGTCCGCTAAAGGCGGGTTGCGTTGACGCGGAAAGCACACCGCGAGCGCGCACCGCTCGAAGTTACCGATGCGTTGCCCTATAATCATGCGCTGTTGGTCCGATGTTGTTGGCACGGTGCGAAACGAGGCGGTTATCGGGTGGGTCGTTGGCGGTACGAGAGCGTGAAGGAAGAAGACGAGTATGAAGGCATCTTTGATACGGTCGTTTGGTGGTCCGGATGTGTTTGAATATACAGATGTGGCTCGACCTGAGCCGGGCTCGGGCGAGTTGCTGGTGAAGGTGGCGGCGTGCGGCATCAACCGGTACGACCTTTATTTGCGGATGGGGGCCGTGTTTACGGATATGGCCATGCCGCATGTGATGGGTGTGGACGTGTCGGGGACGGTGGCGGCTGTCGGTGCGGATGTGAAAGGCTGGCAAACAGGCGAGCGGGTGATTGTCGCGCCGGGGTACCCGCATGACCCAGGGGATTGGGGCATGGTGCCGGAGAATCACGCGCCGAGTTTCGAGGTGACGGGTACGCATTCATGGGGTGGCAATGCTGAGTACATTCGCGTGCCGGCGCGGTTCGTGTTGAAGGATGAGACTGATTTTTCAGTGACAGATGTCGCTGCGATGCCGCTCGTGCTGATGACGGCCGTGCATGCCGTGGAGACGTTGGGCGAGGTGAAGGCGGGGCACGCGGTACTCGTTCAGGCCGGGGCGTCGGGTAGCGGTCACTGTTGCGTGCAGATGGCCAAGGCGCTGGGAGCGCGGGTGGCGGCGACGGTGGGGTCGGATGAAAAAATGGACATGGTGAAAGCGGCCGGCGCTGATCTGGTGATTAACTACAAGCGGCAAAGTTTTGCGGATGTGGTGTTGGACTGGACGGATGGGGCGGGTGTGGATGTCGTGATCGATAACGTCGGCGCGAGCGTGTTTGAGGATAACCTGCGGGCGTTACGGGTTGCCGGTATTTTCGTGAACTTCGGCTTGGTGGGCGGGATGGAAGCCAAGCTCAACATTCGTGATCTTTTTTTCCGGCAGCATCAGTTGCGTGGCTCCTTCATGGGTAGTTTGGATGAGCTGCGTCGCGGTTGGAAGCTCTTTGCGCAAGGGGAGATCAAGGCGCATGTGGATCGAACGTATCCTTTGAAGGACGTGGCCGAGGCTCACCGATATATTGAGTCGCGCGCGGTGCAAGGTAAGGTCGTGCTGATTCCATAGCACGCGTTGGTTGGGGCAGGTGTCCTACGGGGATTTGTATGTTGACGGTCGTTCATCGTTTTGATTGTATCGAGGCGTTTCCGGTGATTGAGGGGTTATCGTCACCGGGTGCCATCGTGGAGACATCGCTGGTCGGTTTGGGCGATGACGCAGCCATCGATGTGAAGATCACCCGGGCACCCGGAGTTACCGGGGTATTGGAAGCTGCGATTGCGCTGCCGCCGCGAACCGTGATTGGCGTGGTTGATCGTTTTGAGCTGGCCGTCGTGGCGTATGGCGACGCGTGTCGAGCGGGGTTGGTCATTGAAGACGAATCCACCGGGGCACAGCGCGTTGTTTTTGAAGCGGCAGACTTTGTTGGTCCCGGCGTTTACGCGATTGACTTCGCTGATGATGCTGTTCGTGTCATGCAATGGCATCGTCTTTACGTCATCCTTGACGGTTCATTTGACAGTGTGCGCTTGGGGCTTGTGTCTCTTTCGTATTCCGGAGACGCGCGGATCGGGCGAGCCGAGGTCGCGCGCTAGCGAACGCTCATGCCTACTGTACGATTCGCGTCCACGAGCCTGGGACCACGGTGAGTGTGCCACGGTCATCTGCCAGTTTGACTTGGAGAATGTATTGGGCCTTGTTGGACCGGCCGGTGCCGGTCATGAGTACGAAGTTGTTGGGGGCTGCGTCGATGGCCCCGTCGTCGGGATCTTCCACGTCAAGGGTGAACTCGCCTTCGCCGAGCGGCTGTTTGTTGGCCCATCTCGTGCTGTTAGCGTAGGTGGTGCGCCAATTCGGATCGCTGCGCATCCAATAGTAGCCCATCTCGATGGCGGACCGGGCGTACATCCGCGCGCGGGCGAACTCCGCATCGGCTTGCGCTGAGCGACGTTCTATACTGACGCTGGTCAGCGCGGCCAGCCCGATGACCATGACAACCATAGCCGACCCCAGAACCAAGACGTAGACGGAGGCCCTGCGGCGTGAACGGTGCCTCTGGCGGCGATTGTGATGAAAGCCAATGGTCCTGGGCGAAGGTTGTTGTGGTTCGTTTCGCATTTGACGTTATCGCTCGTCTACAGGGCTGCCGTAAGATCGTTCGCCGCCCATTCTATGGAACGCTCCATGATTGTTTTCGCGTCGTCGGTGAGGGTTGAGAAGTCAAAGCCGTCATCACCCCAAGGCAGCATGACCCTGCGACCGGCAGCCGCGCCGCCGCCGTAGAGTGTGTCTCCGGTTTCCAGGTAAGATAGCGCGACATAGGCCCACCACCTGCTTGCTTGGGTGTAGGTGAGCGGGTAAATCCCCGGTGCCACAAGGGCTCTGAGCGTGAAAACGGGTTGCGGTGAGTTAAACAGCCTTAGATAGCCGGTTGGGAATCCGGCGGTGATGGCGTGCGTGTTGTCATCCACGTCCGTAAATGCCTTTGTCGTCCTCCTGATTCCGCCTGAGAAGCCCAACGTAGGCACCAAGCCGGGCTCCTCGAAAACGATTCCTATCGTCGCATCAGTGAGTTTGGTTCCAATGTTGTCTGGGTCGATTTCGGTTGAAACGTACACGACAGCGGCATCGGCCAGTACGGTGTCATATTTGTCTTGCTTGTCGCTGTCTTGTACGAAAGTGACCGTATACCCCCATGATTCAATTAGGGAGATCCGCGACGCCTCCGCTGCGTTTGGATCTTCTGGGTCAGTGACCACAAAGAGGCAGACCTGGCCGGCATCCATTGCCGGCGGGCCGGCCGTTCGGATCGCCGTGACGGTGGCCATGACTTTGCCGTTCTTGAGGGCGGTGACGATGATACGTTTGACGTCGGAAGCTACGAGAGCCGTGCTGAGAAGATCAGAGGGTTGGATCCATTGGACCTCGACCGTGCGTGTCCATCCTTCGAACCCGGCGATGGCGACACCGTCTTTGCGTTGGGCATTGGTCGAGCTCCACGCCAGGTAATCGTCCACGTCGTCGTAGGCGGATCGGGTTGAGGTGTTTTCTGCGCCTTCGGGTCCGAAGAGGACGGCATCCACGGGCTCTTCGTAGGCTTGGCTGAGTATCTCGGACATCAGATCTTCGGCGAAATGATGAGCACGAGCTTGGTCGCTCGCGCCGAGTCGTCCGGTGCTCACGCTGCCCAGCGTGTTCAGCGCGGAGACGAGCAGTCCGCTGATAATCAGCATGGAGACGAGCACTTCGGCCAAGCCGATGGCGCGTCGTCGTGGGCGTTGGCGAACCGAAGGGTTGTGAAGGGGGCTCATGGTTGACATCATCACGGTGCTACCGGGTGGTTGAATGTTTCTGAGGCCGTCACAATCTGCCCGCTGAGTTCGCTTGTCGTACGCAAGCTGATCCGCACCCGCTTCACCGTGGTTCCAGCCCCTGGAACTCTGGTGTCGATTTCGACCGTGGCGTAGACATTGAACATGGTCAGCGACCGGGTCTTGTCCACTGAATAGGTCCATCGGTTGGTTGTGCTCAGGAACGAGGCGTACTGTGTGACCGGTGTGGACATCGTCTGGTTGAGAATCAGGCCGTTGTCTTGCGATGCGCCCG
>JAJRSR010000127.1 GCA_024278695.1 Planctomycetota bacterium
CGCCCGGATTCGTAGTTTGTAAGCGTGGCGTGGGAAATCTTGACTTTAGAACGGATTTTCTCGCTCACCTTTCGGGTTGATTGACCGGTAGCGAGGCGGGCCTGTTTTAGCTTTATCGCCAAATGATCCATCGTCGCGAACGACCTCCTTGTCGAATCTGTTTTACAGAATCGCCACGTCAACCGGATCCATTTTACAGACGTCGCCATACAGGTCAAGGGCGTTAATGTGCCGATTTCGCCGACTTACCCAAAGCCGCATCACACGCCCACCGGTCGCGGTCTTTCTGCTCGACGGCCGAATGTATCTCATCTCAGTGGTCCATGCGAAGAACTGACTGACGAGTTCTGCAACTTTCTGGAGGCGCATCCGTAGCACGGCTCCCGGGAATCCAGCAACCTGGACTACGAGTACAGGGCCAACGGTTGGGTCCATGTGCCCGACGAGCCGGAGGTCCAGGACGGCCCACAATGCCCGGTCGAAGTGCTTGACGCGCCTGAGATCTGCGGTCGCGTGTCGTATCCTGGGGGGGCATCGGAGAGCCTGTCTCGCTTGAACTTGCTGCAGAAAAGTCCACATGCGAGGCTCGTCGATGCCCATCCGCAGACGGTGGGGCGCCGGGATACATCACCGGTTCCCCCCGCCCCATCTCGCCAGAATGTTAGCCATCCGTTAGGGAGTTTTGGGGCGGATTTGCCAGGAAATAGCCAGGAAGTGTTTCGGAACGCTCGTAACCTATTGTCCTGCAATAGGTTACAATGGAGGCGGGGGGAATCGAACCCCCGTCCCGCGACGGCTCCAAAAATGCCTCTACGTGCATAGTCGATCTTTTGGTTCTCGGGTTGGCCAGCGCCGGTCGACAGGCTTTGGCCGCCCCCAGCCCGACTGTTGGTTCGCCCCGACGCGGTCAGGCGTCACGTCGGGGCTAGCCCACTAGCGTCGTCTTGCGAGATAGTGGACGTCTCCCGCAAGACGGACCGCCAATTCTTAGGCGGCCATGGCAAAGTTATTGTTGCCAATTAAGGTTTTCGCCAGGTGTTTTACGAGGCCTCCTGACAACCTCGGCACGCCACATCTTCTTCACGACGCCCGGTCGAATCCAATCGCCCCCGAAGTCGTTAGCCCATACCGATGATCTCGCGATACAGACTCTCGCATAACCTCCTAAATCTCACCTAAACCCCACGCTCACTGTCGAAGTATCTGCTCGCCAGTCGCCGCGGTGAGCCCGGTACTACCTAGTATACAACAGCGTTGGATCAAGGCTCAACCCCGTTCTTGGTCTCGCCAAGGGAGATCGGCGCTGCGGGCAACCGGCGATCTAGGTGGCACCATGACCGATCGGCTACCAAGACGTCGCTGTCGTACGAAAAAACCCTCGTAAAACTACTGCGGCCGAGAGGACTTGAACCTCCACTCCGTTAAGGAACTAGATCCTAAATCTAGCGCGTCTGCCAATTCCGCCACGGCCGCCCTTTGCCACAACACTCCCAACACCGGATTATCGGCTACCACATCGCTCTTGCCAAGCGGCGTGCGTACCATTCGAGCCGCCTCCCGAGACCCAAAGCTCACCCCCCACCGCCGCCGCCCACGCTTCGTGCGGCCGCGAGGAACGCATCATAACTCGCCCGAACCTCTGCAAGCGTATCTCCGCCGAACTTCCCAAGAAAAACCCGAGCCACCTCAAAGGCCACCACGTTTTCGGCCACGACACTCGCCGCGGGCACGGCCGAGATGTCGCTGCGTTCGTAGTCTGAGCGTTCTGGCACCTTCGTTTCCAGATTCACGCTGTCCATTCCCTGCAACAGCGTGCTGATCGGCTTCATCGCACCGCGGATTACGATCGGCTCACCGTTGGTCATTCCGCCTTCCAGCCCACCCGCATTGTTGGAGCGACGCACGAAACCGACGCTGGCCGTGTCCACCATGGCAGGGTCGAACGCGATGGGATCATGCACCTGGCTACCCGGACGATCGGCCGCCGCAAACCCGCAACCGATCTCGACGCCCTTGAACGCCTGTATCGAACCGACTGCCTGCATGAGCCTGCCGTCGAGCTTGTCCTGCCAGCGCATGCAACTACCGAGCCCAGGCGGACACCCTTCCACGCGTACCTCGACCACGCCGCCGAGGGTATCCTTATCAATCTTCGCATGCTTGATCGCAGCGATCATTTTCTTAGCGGCGTCCGCGTCTGGGCAATACGCTTCATTCGCGTCACGAAGGGCGATACGTCCCGCAAGAGTGCCACCTTCTGACACATCAGACTCGACGCCGCCCAACCGCACGACGTATCCTCCAACGATAATCCCAAACTCGTCCAGCAAAGACCGCACCATCGCACCGGCGGCCACACGCGCCGCCGTCTCACGAGCCGAGGCCCGCTCTAACGTGTTGCGGCAATCCGCCGTAAGCCATTTCAAACTCCCCGCCAGGTCTGCGTGCCCGGGTCGCGGCCTGACCACGGGCGGAGCCTCATCGATGCGATGGTCCCGGTTCACAAGTTGTAGCGTGATCGGCGATCCAATCGTCACGCCCCGCCTCAGCCCCGAAAGAATCGTCACCTCGTCACGCTCGATCTTCATGCGACCGCCGCGACCGTAGCCGCCCTGCCGACGCGCGAGTTCCCTATTGATCAGCGGTTCGTCGATCGTAACGCCGGCCGGCATCCCCTCGACAAGCGTCGTCAACGCCACCCCGTGCGACTCACCGGCCGTTCTATAGTCAAGCTGCGCCATGGCCCCATTGTACGCATCACGGCAGACTTAGCGACTTGCTGCCTGATCGACGCTCACCCCTGGGTGACACCGGAAACCGTAGACACGCGACGCCCCACCGCTACACTTCGGGCATGACCGTTGAGTCCTACGAATTCGAGATAGACACCCAGGGCAACAACGAAGTCCTGAACATCACCAATCACGTCGCCCGGTGCCTCGCCGATGGCACAGTCTCCTGCGGCACGGCCACCGTCTTCGTCGTCGGATCCACAGCGGGCATCGCCACGACAGAATTCGAACCTGGGCTGGTCAACCATGACCTCCGCGCCGCGTTCGAAGGGATCGCCCCGCAGCACGGCCGATATGTCCACGAAGAAACGTGGCACGACGACAACGGACACTCCCACGTCCGCGCCACACTGCTCGGCCCAAGCCTCACCGTGCCCGTCATCGCCGGAAAACTACAACTCGGAACGTGGCAACAAATCATACTCATCGACTTCGATACCCGCGTACGACTCCGGCGCGTGATCGTGCAAGTGCTCGGCGAGTGACCGGAGGGTTTTGTTGTGGCCGGAAAGGATGACGGCAGCCGCACGCGGACACCCGCCCGAGACAAAACACACAGGTAGGAAACGCAAAGGGACAAACAATTGTTGGGAAACTGTGGAACGCAGCCTACGGCAAGACTCAACCGCCGCCGCGTAGAGCAGTTTGATAAGCCTCGGCAAGCTCGGCCGCTTTGCCTTCGGCGTAGGTGCCCGACTTCCACCGAAAACCCAAACCATCACCCTCGAAACGAGGTATCAGATGAAAATGAACGTGGTTGATGACCTGTCCGGCCACCGCACCGTTGTTCTGCAACACGTTGAACCCCGTAGCCCCGGTCACGCGGACCAACGCCCGACCAAGCCACGGGAGAGACTGAGCGATTTCCGCACAAGTCCCCGGAGAAAGATCCAGCAACGACTCGTGATGTTCCAAAGGAATGACGAGCAAGTGTCCGTCGGCGAGCGGCCCCACATCAAGAAACGCCAACGCCAACTCAGACTCAGAGACGACATTCGCGTGGATATCGCCAGTGATGATCTTACAAAACACGCAATCGGGATCGCGATTCACTGCAAGGTCTCCCGTCAGTGAAGCCGTCTTCTCCCTTGGAATCAGGAGCACGGCGAGGCCCAACAACAACCTCAAGCCAAAACCACCTCACACCACCACATCTCGCGAACGGCACCGCACTAACTACTCATCGCCAAGTGCTTCGTCCGACTCAGCGGCGACTTCCTTCTTCGCAACGGGTTTCGACTTCCCAAGCTTGATCGCCATGGAATATCGAGCGTCGGCGCGCTTGCGGCGAGCGGTCTTGGAGGATTTCGTGAGGGGTCCGGGGCCTTCTTCATTCCCGACAAGCTGAACGATGGCCAGAAACGACGCGTCGCCGATTCGGCGTTCTGCGAGACGAATCAAACGCGTGTAGCCGCCCGCCCGACCTTCAAACGTCGGCGCGATCTTTTCAATCAGGCGATGCGTCACAGACTCGGCCGTGAACGCCAAACGCCCCCTCGGCTCGCCCGTGCGGTGGCGGCGACCACTCGGCATCCGCATGGTACGCTCGCGCGCGGCGTCCGACATGCCGTCGTACGCCTCCTGATGCTCCTTCGGAATCATACCGCGATCACCAAGCAGCTTGTGCAAACAACGGCGTGCCGTGAGCGAACCAGCCGCATCGCCGGAGGCCTGCCTCTGACGCACGCGAATCGCCAGCGTGATGAGCCGTTCACAGAACGGACGCAAATCCTTAGCCTTAGGCACCGTTGTCTTCACTTGCCCATGCTCAAACAAACTCTGGGCCAAGTTCCGGTGAAGCGCCTTACGGTGCTCCATCGTACGGTTTAGCTTCTTTTGTCGAATCCGATGTCTCATGAAACCACCTTACAGTTGCAGCGCTCTTTTGAAGACGCTAGCACTACTCTCCCATCGTGAACACTTCCATCGGACCCGCTGATGTCGGATCAGGTGGGTTCGGCGGACTCGGTGCGTTCGGCGATTCCGGAATACCGGTGTTATCGAACGGCGTCGGGGCGGCAGGCGGCACCACTTCGGCCGCATCGCCCTCACCGTCCAACTTCATACCAAGCGACAAACCAACATCACTCAGCTTTCGCTGCACCTCGTTCAGCGAGGTCTTTCCGAAACTTCTGAACCGCAACAACTCCGGCTCGGACTTCGTGACAAGCTCGCGTACAGTACTAATCTGTGCGGCCTCAAGGCAGTTGCTCGCCCGCATCGACAGGTTCAACACCACAACCGGCTTGCTCAGCAGGTCATCCATCGCGGAAGACTCCACTGGCTGCTTCACCGATGCCGAGCGAACCACATCCGCCAAATCCGAACCCAGTTCTTGATACATAATCAAGGGGTTCAGATGTTTTCGCAGAATCAGGCCCGCCTCGAACAGCGCGTCGTTCGGCAGGACCGTGCCCTTCGTCCAAATCTCAATAATCAAACGGTCGTAGTTTGTCTTTTGACCAACACGCATCGCCTCGGTCCGGTATCGAACGCGGAGCACCGGTGAAAAGACCGAATCCACCGGAATCACACCGACCTCTTCCTCCGGCATGCGGTTTTCCGGACCGGTCGCATAACCGCGCCCCGAACGAACCGTCATCTCCACGTTGAACGGCACGTCGGACGTCAGCGTAGCGATCAGATGATCCGGGTTCGCAATCATCACGGCCGGGTCGGTCTCGATGTCGCTAGCCCGGACCTCGCCGGCCTTGCTGCATCGGATCGTCATCGTCTTCTCATCAACATCATCCAACCCCAGAACGATGCCTTTGATGTTGAGAAGAATATCGGTGACGTCTTCGAGGACGCCGTCAATCGTTGTAAACTCATGGGCCACGCCCTCGATCTTAACCGAGGTAACAGCCGCGCCTTCAAGGCTCGACAGCAGCACCCGCCGAAGCGAGTTGCCGATCGTCGTGCCAAAACCCTGCTCGAACGGCTCAATCGTGAACCGCCCGTAACAATCTGTTCCTACCGCCTCGTCAGGGACCACACGGTTCGGTAATTCCAATCCTCGCCAACGGATGCGCATCGAGTTAACCTCCAGATTCTCGCCAAATTCGGGCTATCAGCGACTGCCGCTATAGACACCGCGCCACCAAAAAAGTAGCGCCTAGCGGCTGCACATTTCGATAATCAACTGCTCTTCGACCGGAATCTGCACGTCCTCACGCGTCGGCAGAGCCACGATCGTCCCCTCCAAAGTCGAGGCATCCATCTGCAACCAAGGCTGCACCGTCATTCCGTCATCACCCACTACGGCGCGAATGTGATTCTTGCTTCGCTCCGACGGCTTCACCGTCACGCGGTCACCCTGCTGCACCAGATAGCTGGGTCGGTTCACACGACGACCGTTGACGTAGATATGCCCGTGCGACACCGCTTGACGCGATGCGCGATGCGAAGGTCCGAAACCGAGTTTCCAAACCACATTGTCCAAGCGGCGCTCCAACAGTGACAGCAACGCATCACCGGTATTGCCACGCGCGCGTTCGGCCATGCGGAAGTAGATCATAAACTGCCGTTCGTAAACGCCATAATAGCGTTTGACCTTCTGCTTCTCGCGAAGCCGAACGCCATAATCACCGGCCTTACGCCGACGCCGCCACGAATGCATTCCCGGCGGCGAACTTCGCCACTGACGTTCCATAGCGCACTTTGCGGTCTCGCACCGCGCGCCCTTCAACATCAACTTCAGCCCCTCGCGGCGACAAAGTCGACAAACCGGTCCGATGTATCGTCCCATGATCCAGCTCAGCTCACTTGCTACGTTCTAGTCAAAAACGACGGACAGCGCCGATGCGTGCCCCCGCCAGAAATATCTAACAACCGCAATATCTAACAACTGCAATATCTAACAACTGCAATCCCTGAAAACCACAATCCCTACACCCGCCGGCGCTTCTTCGGACGGCAACCGTTGTGCGGAAGCGGTGTCACGTCCTCGATGGAGTGAATTCGCATGCCCGCAGACTGCAAGGCCGTAATCGCCGAATCGCGACCCGACCCCGGTCCATTGACCCGAACCTCAACCTCCTGAAGCCCATAGCGTCGCGCGGAGTGCGCCGCCTGCTCCACCGCACGCTGTGCGGCAAACGGGGTGCTTTTCCGCGTCCCCTTAAAGCCGACCGTGCCGGCCGACGCCCGCGTGAGCACGTCACCGTTCATGTCGGTGATCGTAATCATGGTGTTGTTAAAGCTCGCCCGGATGTGCGCGATTCCCCGCGCTACACTCCGACGCACTTTCCGTTTTCCCGCACGTTTAGCCACGAATGGTCTCCACTATCGAAGTTCTTTGACGCTCTTCTTCCCGGCCACGGTCTTCTTGGGACCCTTTCGCGTTCTCGCGTTCGTACGCGTACGCTGTCCCCGCACCGGAAGATGCGCACGGTGCCGCATCCCGCGATAACACCGAATATCCTTGAGACGCGCAATATTACTCTGGACGGTGCGTCGCAAAACGCCCTCGACCTGGTAATTGTGGTCGATCACCACGCTAATGCGCGAGACCTCCTCTTCGGTCAGATCCTTGGACTTTCGGCCAACCTCGATCTGTGCTTCTTTCAGCACATCCATCGCGAGCTTGGGACCGATCCCGTGGATATACCGCAGCGCGAACTCAATCCGCTTGTTTTCCGGAATGTCTACACCGGCAATTCGTGCCATCCGATTCCAACTCCTTAGCCGCGATGCCAAGCCCGAAACCACGAGCTTCGATGCCGCAAGCCATACCTAGCCTTATGCGGCCTATCTCTTGGGCAGACCCTACCTTGGCGTAACCTGACCCACTTCCTATCTAACCCTGGCGCTGTTTGTGACGCGGGTTCGTGCAGATCACGCGAACCACGCCCTTGCGTTTAATAATTTTGCAATTCTCGCACATGCGCCGAACGCTTGCTCTGACTTTCATCTGCCCACCTCTTAAATCTCACGAAGCCGAAAGACCGAAAAACATCCTACCAGCGTCACCAGCCAATCGCGTCATCCGGCCGTCTCATCGACCATCCGTCAGCACGTCGGCACCACGCTCGGTAATCGCGATCGTGTGCTCATAGTGAGCACAATACTTCCCGTCTCGCGTCACGACGGCCCAGCCATCGGCGTCGGCGTAATCAACATAACGCGAACCGATGTTCACCATCGGCTCGATAGCCAAAACCATCCCCGGAGCCAACTCAAAATCCGTTAGCCCCTGTCCCGAGGTCCAATAGTTCGGAACCTTGGGCTCTTCGTGCATATCCTCGCCGATCCCATGACCGACGAAATCTCGAACGACGGAAAACCCGGCATCCTCAACGAACGCCTGAAGCCGCGTCGCCACGTCGCTCCACTTCCGCCCGGGACGCAATTCCTCGATGGCCAACGCCAAAGAAGCCTTTGTCACCTCCATCAGCTTACCAGCCGTCTTGGACACCTGGCCAACCGAAAACGTCCGAGCCGAATCACCGCAAAACCCCGCCAGCTTGACGCCGCAGTCAATACTAACAATGTCACCTTCGCTCAGCGGCCGATCGTTCGGTACACCGTGAACCAACTCCTCGTTCACGCTCGTACACAGCGCGGCCGGAAACGGAAACTTCGCTTGCGGATTCTCGACGCCTTTGAACAGCGCGATACCACCCGCCTCTGCGATCATCTCCTCGGCCACCCGATTGAGCGCTCCGGTCGAAACGCCAGGGACGACCAACTCGCCCATACGCTCCAGTACGCCGAAGACAATCCGCCCGGCGTCCCTCATGAGCTCGATCTCACGAGCGTTCTTCAGGACAATACCGCAGCGACTCGCCACCAACCCAACCTCTACTTCCCACGAAGCCCGTCATTTCCGGGCTTCAACATGCCTCACGACACCCAACACGCATGTAAACTGTAAACCAACAGCGTCTTACGAACGCGACCCCTTGATCGGTCCTTCCGAACCGAGGAACCCGTCGTAGTCACGCATCACCAAGCTCGCCTCGATGCGTTGCACCATGTCCAACGTCACGCTCACCACGATGAGCAAACCCGTACCACCCAAGAACGCGGAGACGCTAAACGGAATCTTCATCGCGTTGGACACCAAGTTCGGAATAATCGCAATCACCGCCAAAAACGCCGCACCCACATAGGTGATCCGGCCCATGACCTTCTCAAGGTAGTCCGCAGTGCGCTTCCCCGGACGAAGCCCCGGAATGAAACTGCCGTAGTCGCGGAGGTTGTTGGCCATCTCCTTCGGACGGAACTGCACCGTAGTCCAGAAGTACGCGAAGAAGTAAATCGCGATGATGTACGCCAAAACGTAGAGGAAACCGCCGGAACCAAACGAACTCCGAAGGAAATCCAAAAACGCGTTAGGCCACACATTGTGTAGGAATCCAAAAACGATCGGCGGGAAAATCAGCATGGAACTGGCAAAGATAATCGGCATCACACCGCCGTGGTTCACGCGAAGCGGAAGGTAATGCCGCTGCCCACCAAACACGCGACGACCGCGCGTCTGCTTGGCCTGCTGAATCGGAATCCGCCGCTGCCCCTGCGTGATCAGAATCGCACCGGCCACAACACCGACAAACATCAACACCAGGAAAATCACCTTCGGAAGGTTCATCTGATCCGGACCAGCGACCGTCTTGAACGTCATGTGACTGTAAACATAGTAAATCGCTTCCGGCATCTGAGCCACGATCCCAGCCATAATAATCAGCGAAATGCCGTTGCCGATCCCGTACTCATCAATCTGTTCGCCGAGCCACATCAAAAACACCGTACCCGTCGTCAGGATCAGCAGCGCCATGATCCCATAGGTGAAGCTCATCCCGAAGAAGTCTCCGGTATACTGAGCAAACACCCAGCCGTTGCCCGCACAATACCGCATCCAGACGGCTGCGTTAATGAAGCAAAGCCCCACGGTCGCATAACGCGTGTATTCTTGTATCTTCCGGCGACCGCTATCACCCTCTTGCTGCAACTTCTCCAAAGCCGGAACGACCGTCACAAGAAGTTGGAACACAATCGACGCGGAGATATAAGGCATAATCCCGAGGCCGAAAATCGTACTCTGCCTCAGGTTACCACCGGTGAAAAGCTGAAAATACTCCATCAAATCACCAAGACCGCCGGCGGGCACGCTAGCCCCCATAGCGACCTGATCAACCCCCGGAACCGGCACATAGAACCCGATCCGATAGATCACCAGCAACCCGAAGGTGAACGCGAGTTTGTTCCGCAGCTCGGGAATCTTGAAGACATTTAGAAAAGTCGAAAACATAAGACTCTATAGCTTCCAGTCGAAAAACGAATCCGAGCGACACAGCGCACTTCAACCCAGCGTTCGCACTGTTACGCCGTCAATAAAACACACTAACAAACATTGGCGGCACCGCCGGCCGCCTCAATCTTCTCTCTCGCCGACTTACTAAACTTGGTGGCATCCACAGACAGTTTCTTCGACAAAGCGCCATCGCCAAGAATCTTCACCGGCAATTTCTTATCCCGAACCAGCCCCGTCTCAAGAAGCAACTGCTTCGTGATGTGCGTGCCGGACTCAAACCGTTCTTCGATAGACGCAACATTCACAATGCTGTAACGCGTCTTGAACATCGCATTGCTGAAACCGCGCTTCGGCAAACGCCGAAACGTCGGCATCTGCCCACCTTCCTGCATCACGCTGCGGCGCGGGCCGCTACGCTGCCCCGCACCGTTGTGACCGCGACCAGACGTCTTACCCTTGCCGCTTCCGCGACCGCGACCAACGCGACTGCGTCGCTTATCAGCCCCGGCTACCTTGGTTATATCTGCAATGTTCATAGTGACTGTTTATCCCGCCAGTGCTCTAACTGGCCAGTTTCCTATCCGGCCAGCTTCACGCCGCGAAGACTCTCAACTTCTTCCCGAGTGATCAATTGCTGCAATCCGTCAATCGTAGCGCGAACCAGATTCTTCGGCGTGTTCGAGCCGTAGCTCTTGGTCAGCACGTCGTGGATTCCCGCCAACTCCAGAACCGCGCGAACGCTGGCACCGGCAATCACACCAGTACCCGGACTGGCCGGAACCATCACCACCTGGCTCGCACCGTAACGACCGATCACCCGGTGCGGCAACGTCCCGCCGACCAGCTTGACCGGAAACATGGACCGTGTCGCAATTTTCTTGCCCTTATCGACAGCGGACGGCACCTCAACTGATTTGCCGTAGCCCACGCCGACATGACCATTGCGATCACCGACCACCACCAATGCGCCAAAGCTGAAACGCCGACCGCCCTTAACCACTGTCGAGCAGCGGTACACGCGAACGACGACATCCTCAACACCCGAATCATCGTTGTCTCTTGCCGGAAACCGACTCATAATCGTCTCACCGTATCGTGTCCGACGCGCCGTAGCGCGATGACCAACATCATCAGAACTTCAAACCGCCTTCACGCGCCGCGTCCGCAAGCTCCTGGATGCGACCGTGGTACCGAAAACCGTTGCGATCAAAGCAAACGGTTTCAATGTTCTTTGCCTTCGCCCGATCCGCCAGCGCCGTCCCAACGACCTTGGCAGCCGCCCGGTTGCCGCCCGAACCCATCCCGTCACGAAGATCCTTCGCCCGAGAACTCGCGGAGCAAATCGTCACGCCGGATTCATCATCGATAAGCTGCGCGTAGATGTGCTTGGAACTACGGAACACCGTGAGCCGCGGACGACCCGACGTACCGAAGAGCCGCTTCCTCAGGCCGCGCTTTCGACGCAACCGACGCGTGGTCTTTATACTTGTGCCAGACATACGACCTCTACACCTTACAGCCCGCTAACCGCGGGAACCGAGAAACAACCGCCACCCACCACACACAAGACCCTAACCACCAAGTGGCCTAACCAGATCCGGCGAGTGCCTTGCCTTGCTTACGAATGACGACCTCATCGTCGTACCGAATACCCTTGCCCTTGTACGGTTCCGTCTTGCGGATCGCCCTGATCTCTGCAGCGAACTGCCCAACCTTTTGACGGTCCGGTCCCTTGATTAACAAAGAGGCCGGGTCCGTATCGCCTCGGGCTGAATCCTTCTCGACCACAACCTCGACGCCATCCGGAACCTGTAGCTCAAACTGAGAACCCAAACCGCGCCGCCGACCGGAGAACCCCACGTTGAGATGAAGCGTCCGACCTTGCAGCTTGCAGTTGTAGCCCGTCCCGAAGATGAGCAACCGCTTCTGAAACCCATCAAGCGTGCCCTTGACCATGTTCGCGATCAACGCACGCGTCAAACCGTGGTTGGCACGCGCTTGCTTGAAGTCGCCGGTCCTCGTAACACGCACGCACTTGGCAGCATCGTCAACGGCAACCTCAGCAGTAGCCGGGAACCGCCACGAAAGATTACCCTGCGGGCCCGATACAGAGACCTCGCCCGAAGCGACTTTGACCGTCACCCCGCTCGGGATCGTCACCGGAATCTTGCCTACTCGCGACATCTCTCGTTATCCTGATTAACCGTCGATCAACCGATCGACGTCAGCCGAAACCAACCTATATATCCAACCACAAAACCGACAGAGCTACGCACGAAGCGAATCCCTAGTCGACCGTACAAAGCACTTCGCCGCCAACACGATGCTCGCGGCATGTTCGATCGCTCAACACACCTCTTGGCGTGGAGACAATCGCAACACCCAAACCATCCATCACCCGCGGCAAATCCTCAACCCCACGGTACACGCGCTGGCTACCACGGGGAACACGCTTCAACGAGTGAATGACATCCTCGCCACGCGGGCCGTATTTCAGGTCAACGCGAAGCACACCTTGGTGCGTATTCTCGATGACGTCGTAACCCTTGATAAAGCCCTCTTCCTTGAGAACCTTGGCAATACCCACCTTGATCTTCGAGGAGGGAATCTCCACCTGTTCGCGACGAACGCGAACGGCGTTACGAACACGCGTCAGCATGTCGGCAATTGGATCAGACCACACGAAAGCCAACTTTCCAAAAAAAGCACCGCAGTACCGGCAGCGACGAACCACCGAAGCTGCTCTTTTCCCTTATTCTACGCCTAGCCAGTCTTCCGAAGCGGAAGCCCCAATCGCGTCAACAGCGCCTTGGCTTCTGCGTCGGTCCTGGCCGTGGTGACAAACGTCACATTCAAACCCTGCGTGTACTTCATCGTGGCCACATCCACCTCGGCAAAGATGCTCTGGTCGGACACGCCCATGGAGTAATTACCGCGACCATCGAAACTCTTCGGGTTCAACCCCCGAAAGTCCCTCACGCGGGGAATAGCAGTGTTAAACAAGCGATCGATAAACTCGTACATCCGGCGACCCCGAAGCGTGACCATACAGCCAACTTCGTAACCCGTACGCAGCTTAAAATTCGACACCGATTTCCTCGAACGGCGCGCGACCGGCTTTTGGCCGGCAATCAGCGCCAAGTCCGCAGTCACCGCCTCAAGTCGATTCTTGTCCACGACCGGAGACCCGGTACCCATGGAAAGCACGACCTTCGTCATCTTCGGCACGGCCATCGGGTTGCCAATCGACAACTCATCTTTCAGCGCCGGAAGAATCTCTTTGGAATAGGCCTCACCAAGCCTGGCCATCATCTATCTCTCCGCTTCCCGTCAGACCGATCCGCTTCCGCCCGACTTAGGACTGCTCGGACCTTGTCAGCGTGTTCAACGTCGTACCCTTACTCGACACCCGACGCTTGGAAATCACTTTTCCATTCTTGTCGAGGTCAATTTCAAAATGAACCCGCCGCCCACGACCCGAACCCGAGTCATACGGCAGCACATTCGAAAGATGGATCGGCGCTTCCTTTTGAACGCGCCCGCCCTGCGGGTTCCGACGCGTCGGCCGCACGTGTCGATACACGAGGTTCACACCCTCGACCAATACCAACCCGGTCTTGCGATCCACACGCAACACCTTACCCCGGGCACCCCGGTGGTCCCCAGAGATCACTTCGACGACTTCATCTTTTCTTACATGCAACGGCATAAGACCTACCATCCCAACATGCCCAAACGGGCGGTCATCTCGCGACACAACGCTAGACGACCTCCTCCGCCAAGGACACGATCTTCATAAAGTTCATCTCACGAAGCTCACGCGCCACAGCACCAAAAATGCGCGTGCCGCGCGGCTCGTTCTTCTCGTCAAGCAACACCACCGCGTTACTGTCGAAACGAACATAACTGCCGTCGCGACGTCGCGTGTGTGACTTCATCCGCACGACCACAGCCTTCGCTTTACGCCGCTTCGAGCGGTCACCGCGATCCGTGCCGCCGGAAAAATCGCTATTCGGAAGCGCCTTCTTGACCGTCACCAAGACGATATCGCCCAGGCAGGCGTGCTTGAGACGCTTCTTGCCCCGACGAGCCGTACTACCCTTGTAGACGTTAATCACCATCGCTTGCTTCGCGCCGGTGTTGTCGGCCACGTCCACCACGGTTTGCATCTGAATCATGCTACTGCCTCAACCCGTCTCAATTCACTCACTCAACCCGCTCACGCGAGCACAGCACGCCGACCGTGCTAAATCGCCGACTTCCGCACCACACGCAACAACCGCCAACACTTCAGCTTCGACATACGCCGGCAAGAAGCCACCTCCACCTGATCGCCCACACCGGCCTCGTTGTTCTCATCATGCGTGTGAAGCGTTGTGGAGCGACGGTAGTACTTGCCATATTTCGGGTGCTTCACAAGGTAATCAAACCGAACGCGAATCGTCTTTTCGCCCTTGTCGGACGTCACCGTTCCTATGCGCAAATCCCGCTTACCGCGTTCGCTGCTTCTTATTTGGGCCGAATCGTTCGCCATCGGTTATTCGCTCTCTCTATCCAATCTCAAGCCCGACTACGCCGAGCTGCTTCATACCATTCAGCGGCCAGAGGAAACCCGACCCATCCGACCAACCACGCCAGCCAAAAACTTCGCTGGCCGCCAGAACCTATTGCCGCCAGAACCTATTGGCCGCCAGCCATACGTTGCGAAGCGACGGCTTCCAGGTGGTATTGCTTCTCTTCAATGCCCGTCTCGCCGCGCTCGTTCAACACCGTCAAAATACGAGCGATGTCTTTTCGAGTCCCCGTGAGCTGGTGCGGATTCTCAAGTTTTTCCGTCACAGCCTGGGCACGAAGATCGAACAGATGTCGTCGCATGCGATCCAACTCGCCGTGCAACTCCTCGGTCTTCATTTCGCGTATCTCAGACGTCTTCATCAGCTCTCGCTCCGCCAACCACCGATACCACAACCCGCGACCGCCCAATCCAAAACACAACGATCAAAAACCGGTACAGTCAAAGACCTCTACAACCCGTGACGCCGCTTCACAAACCGGCACCGGCAGGGCATCTTGCTGGCCACACGCACCAAGGCGTTGCGGGCCACGTTCTCCTCGACACCGCCAAGCTCAAACAGCATCGTACCTTCGCGGATACAGGCAACCCAAAACTCCGGATCACCCTTTCCCTTGCCCATTCGAGTTTCCAACGGCTTCGAAGATACCGGCTTGTGCGGAAAAATCCGCACATAAACATTACCCTCGCGATGCAAGTAGTGCGTAGCCGCAACACGACCAGCCTCAATCTGTCGGGCCGTAATCCAGCCGGGCTCCATGCTCTGTAACCCGTACTCACCGAACGACACTTTATTGCCGCGCGTGGCTAGCCCGCGGATCTTGCCGCGTTGGCTCTTACGCCACTTCACTCTTTTTGGCATCAACGCCATAAAACCAACTCCATCGCCAGGCGAACCCGCCCGGCATCATCCCATCAAAACGGTCTCGCCCTAGCTAGGCCCGTCTGCCGCGGCGTCCGCCATCACGCCGCCCGCGCGACTCATCCGAAAGCGATACTTCCTCGCCGTAGCGACCGTGGTAAAGCCAAACCTTGACACCAATCGTACCGTACTTCGTCCGACAGATAGTGGCCCCGTAGTCCACATGCGCCTGAAGCGTGTGCAGCGGAATCGATCCGCGCAACTGCGTCTCGCTACGCGCCATTTCAGCACCGCCGAGACGCCCCTTGCACATAATCTTGACGCCCTTGATACCGGTCGCCATGGCCGCATCCATCCGCATCTTCATCACGCGACGAAAGCCCGCCCGCTTTTTCAATTGCTCCGAAACGGACTCAGCGAGCAACATCGCATCAGCATCTGGAACCTTGATCTCAACAATGTTGAGGTTGATCTTACGATCAATCAGGTCTTCCAACGCTTCCTTCAGTTTATCAACCTCAGCCCCCTTGGGACCAATCACGAGCCCGGGACGCGCCGTATGCAGAAGCACCTTGACCTCGTCGCGTGTTCGCTCGATCACGACGCGAGCCACGGCCGCGTACGGCGGCTGACGGTTCAACCGCTCGTCCACGAACTTGCGGATCTTCTGATCCTCAATTAGGAACTCAGCGTACGCGGCCTTTGGTGCGAACCAGCGCGAACGCCAATCTTCCGTGATGCCGACCCGAAACCCAATCGGATTAACTTTTTGACCCACAAGCCTACTCCAACGAACCACCCACCGCACTGGCGAGCACCCGCGACCTATCGTTCTGCAACTCTGACAATAATATGGCTCGTTCGCTTATTGATCGGATGGGCACGCCCCCGATCCTTCGGCCGCCAACGACGCTGATAAGGACCGCCGTCGATCCGAGCCTCCTGGACGTAGAGCCGCTGCATGTTCGCTTCGTTCTCGTCCGCACTCGTGATCGCCGACTTCAGCACGGCACTAATCATCCGTGCCGCACGCCGATGGTTAAACTGCAACTGTTCCAGCGCCTCGCCGCACGAAGCGCCGCGAATCATGTCGATAACCAGCCGAGCCTTCCGTGGCGCGATGCTCGCATAGCGATGCGTCGCCTCCCAGCCTGCTGTATCATTCTTAGCTTGATTGCCCATGACCAATTAACCGCTCGCAAAAAGCCAAACGAAAGACTCAAAGCAAAAGGCCGACGAAAACACGTCGGCCATAACCTCACCACAATTACCTCTTCTTGCCGCCGTGACCGCGGAACGTACGCGACGGGCTGAACTCACCGAGCTTATGCCCGACCATATCTTCCGTCACAAACACCTGAAGAAAAACCTTGCCGTTGTGAACGTCGAACTTCTGCCCGATGAACTCGGGCACGATCGTACACGCACGAGACCATGTCTTGATCGGAGCATGGGAGCCGGTCTGCTTCGACTTCAACACCTTGCCGAACAAACGCTCGTCCACAAACGGACCTTTTTTTGCTGATCGTGCCATGACGAACTCACTCAAACAAACGCCGGAAACCCGACGAAAACCCACTCAGTTAGCAGACGCCCCAAAAGAAAGACGCCAAAAATCCAACCCGCCCCCACATCCTACTTACGTGGAACCGGAATCTGCCCGTACCGTTTACTCTTACGTCGACGCATAATCCGTCGGTTCGAAACCTTGCTCTTCGATCGCGTGCGACCACCCTTGGCAAGCCGCCCGGTGGCACTGCATGGGTGACGACCGCCACCGCTTCGACCCTCACCACCGCCTAGCGGGTGAGCCACCGGATTCTTAGCCGTACCACGAACATGCGGGCGGCGTCCCTTGTGCCGCATACGACCGGCCTTGCCCCAACGAAGATTCTGATGCTCCGTGTTGCCAATCTGGCCAATCGTCGCCCGACACTCAGCACGAACCTCACGCATTTCGCCAGACGGCAGCGTGATGATCGCCCATTGATCGTTCCGAGAAAGCAAACGAGCCGAGCCGCCGGCGCTACGCACCAGCTTACCGCCCTGACCCGCGTTCAACTCAATATTATGAATGTCCATCCCCGGCGGAATGTCTTTCAGCGGCATGGCACTGCCGCTGCGCGGCTCCACACCTGCGCCGCTTTCCACAATGTCACCAGCCGTCAATCCCACGGGTGCCAAGATGTAACGCTTGTCACCATCCTCGTACTTCACCAACGCAATGTGGCAGGTACGGTTGGGATCGTACTCGATCGCCGCGACGATTCCCTTCACGCCATCTTTGGAACGCTTGAAATCGATCCGGCGGTAAATGCGCCTCGCACCACCACCACGATGCCGAGCCGTGATCTTGCCGTGATGATTGCGACCGCTCGACTTCTTCAA
>JAJRSR010000128.1 GCA_024278695.1 Planctomycetota bacterium
CACCCGCAATCCACGGACCTCGAGCGGTCCAGGTGAGCAGCGCATCCAACACGACGATGCCGAGCACGAATCGACCTACGGCATATTGCATGCGTTCGGGCGTTGGTTCAGTGACGGCCCGTGTTCCGAGTGCGGCTAGGTAGGCCGCGCCGCTCGCCACGAACGCAAGAAACACCATCCGCCCGCCGCCGGTGAAGGGAGAAATCCACAGCACGCCGGCCACCGCAGCGACAACGCCGACCGTGCCGAGGGTCAACTGTTTCTTACTCCCGCCCTGCGCCTCTCGACGTGCGAAATAGGTGATACTGCTCACATAGAGCCACATGAGCAGTAGCGGTATGGCCAAGCTTGCGTCAGACCGTGGCTCTTGCATGATGGCGAACATGCCCAGTGCCAGATTCAGCGCGCGGCACGCGCCCATGATCGCCGGTGCGAAGCGCGCCCGTTTGAACGTCGCGTCGTAGAGTACGATGGCCACCACCAAGGCCGCCGCGACGAGCCCCGCTCTGATGGAGCATTGATGTGCCAGGGCGATCCCGACGAGCAGCAGGGCCGTCGCGAGCATCGCGGCGACGGTGCGCGAAACCCGTCCGGAGGGGATCGGACGTTCGGGTCTTGCGGTTCGATCTTGGGCGTGGTCGCAGACGTCGTTAAGCGTTGCGCCGCCGCTGTACAAGCACATGGATGAGGCAGCGATCCAGCACCAGCTAGGCCAATTTCCGAAGGCAGCGCCGGCGAGTAGCATCCCGGCGGTTATATCGGCGATTGCGGTGACAGCGTTTGGCACGCGCATGAGCTGTAGGTAAGGCAGGAATCTTGACGCGGTTAGAGCCATGACGTCAGGTGCGCTTGTGCCTCGATGCCGGCGGCGTCAGGATCGTCGAGGTAGGGGTAGAGTTCAACGGTGATCCATCCGTCGTACTGCGTTTCGCGGATCGCATCGAGCACCTGCTCAAAATCAATCGCGCCGTGCCCGGGTATCAAGTGTTCGTGGACGCGGGACGCTGCGATGGCCTCGACGTGATAATGCTTGGTATACCGTGCCAAGTTGCGTACCGCGTCCGGCAACGGCTCGGAGACGCAATAGAAATGTCCGATGTCGAAGTTGTGCCCGAACATCGGTGAGTCCACGCGTTCGGCTAGCTCCAAAAACTGAGCGGCCGTCTCGATGAGCAACCCCGGCTCCGGCTCGACAAGTAGCTGGATACCCTCTTCTTCCGCAACATGCAGCGCGGTGGTGAGCCCTTCTGCAAACCGGGCCATCGCGGCATCGCGGGATACGCCGTCGGGGATGGGGCCGCCGGGTTCGGTGGTGATACAGGGCGCGCCGAGCCGCTTCGCTAGGCGGAGGGAATCTATTGTGTGCTGCACGCGCAGTTGGCGATAGTCTGCGTCAGGCTCGATCCAGGACGGATGCCAGAAATCTTCCACCGCGCACATCATGAAGGCGTTGATGTTGGATACTTCCAGCCGATGGGTGTCGAGGGTACGGCGGATGGCATCCACCGTTTCGTCCGTGGCGGTTGCGGGCCAGACGTGCGGTTCGTCGGCCATGATCTCGATCGCGCCGTAGCCGCACTTGGCTACGCGTTCGATCGCTTCGATGAGTGACCGGCGTCGGTAGGCGTTGGAACTGTAGGCCAGTTTCATGCTGCGTCTCGCGGCGTCGTATTATTTCTTGAGGACGTGCGCGAGCAGCGTCTGCCACTGCGCGAAAAGGTCCAGCTCATCCGTGCCCATCGGGTCTTTGAAGAAGAACCCCAGGTGCGTCATCACGCCGGAAGTGCCGCGCCGCATCTCCAAATCAGTCAGCCGAGCCAGGTCGATCACCAGCGGGGCGGCCAGCGCCGAATCAGCGCCCTGCCAGGTGAACTGTAGGCTCATCTTCGTGCCGAGAAACCCGGAGAAGTGAATGAAATCCCAGGCGATCTTCCAGTCCGAAAGCGACGGCACGTAGTCAATGGACACGTGGGTGGTCGGTGTCGAGCCCGGTGCGCCGCGTAGTGTTCGGTCCTTGCTGCGAATCTTTGCGGTCCGGGTGGCCGGGTCGTTCAGGACTGAGCCGTCGCGGTTGCCGAGGATATTTTGCCCGATCCAACTGAGCACGGGCAGGTTGCGTTTGGCGAACATTGGGGCGAGCGCGGACTTCACCAGCGTCTCTCCGGTCTTGCCGTCACGACCCATGAAGGGCAGGCCCGCGGTTAGTGCACGGTCCCGTAACGCACGTACGTTGATACCGGCCGAGGGCGTGAAATTGACGTAGGCGCATCCGGCTTCGATCGCGGCCAGGGCGTAGATGGAACTCGTGGGCAGTGGGCACGCGCCGCGGCGGCGGAGCGCACGACCCAGCGTCGCAAAGTCCGACTTGGGCAGCACGCTGCGTTTGGGCGTCGGCTCGGAAGACGCGGCGTGAACCACGACCACGCGGGTCAGTTTGTTTTTCTTACGAAAGTCGTCGATGTCGCCCGCAAGCCGCCGGACGGCCGACGCGCCGGTCGCGTCTTTGGGCACATCCGGTCGATCGCAGAGGTCGGAGACCACGCTTCCCGCGCCGATCAGCGTGCCGGGGCGGATGTTTCGCTGCATGTGGCGCAGGGTCGGCGCACACTTTTGCAGCAGGTCTGCATCGTAGAGCCCGCTTTGCGTGTGCAGCGCTCGGACGGACTTGGTTAGCGTTTCCGTGCGGATTTCATGCCCGCCGAAGATGATCTGAGCGGGTTTGGTTAGCCGCGCGGGCTCGAACTCTGCCAGCGCCGTCACCAGCCCCGACGGATCAGCGCCGGCTTTCGACAGTGCCGCAAGCCCGAGCGCGACGGAGCCACCGACGCCGCCGGTGGCACCGATGATCCAGAGTCCGAGTTTTTCTTTGGCGCTTGGCAAC
>JAJRSR010000129.1 GCA_024278695.1 Planctomycetota bacterium
CCGGGTTCGACCGGGCGATCGGTTTTGACATGGGCGGCACCAGCACCGACGTGTGCCGCATCGACAAAGATGGCGATCTCGACTACCAACACGAAACCGTCAAGACCGGCGTGCGAATCATGACACCCATGCTGGCGATCGAAACGGTGGCCGCTGGCGGCGGTAGCGTGTGCGGTTTCGACGGGCAAAAACTCGTCGTCGGACCGCACAGCGCAGGCTCCGATCCGGGCCCAGCCTGCTACGGACGCGGTGGGCCACTGACCGTCACCGATATGAACGTTCACCTCGGGCGCGTCGTGAGCGCGTTTTTCCCCTTCCCGCTCGATCGAAAAGCTACAGACACCAAGCTGCGTTCCCTCGCAGATGAAGTCAACTTGACCACACTATCCCGCCTCTCCCCGACCGATCTCGCGGCTGGCTTTCTCGACATCGCCAACGCGAACATGGCCGCCGCCATCCGGAGCATCTCCGTCGCCAAAGGCTACGACGTGCGCGATTACGTCCTCACCGCCTTCGGCGGTGCCGGCGCGCAACACGCCTGTGCCATCGCAAGACTCCTAGGCATGACGCAAGTGCTCTGCCACCCCTGCGCCGGCGTACTCAGCGCGCTTGGGATCACCGTGGCCCACGTCAAGCGTATCGCCGAGCGCAGCGTACAACACCCGCTCAACAACGACTCCCTGTCCTGTGTAGCACCAATTTTCGATGAGCTAGGCCACGAGCTGACAACCGCACTCATTGGCGACGGCGTATCAAGAAACGCTATCGCAGCGCCGGTGCGATCGGTCGATCTTTGCTACACCGGACAGTCCACCCGGCTCCCCGTCCCGCTGCAATCCGCTAGCGTCATGCGTGATGCCTTCGAACGGCAACACAAGCGGCTCTACGGCTACATCCACGCGAATCGCGATATCGAAATTCGTACGATTCGCGTCGAATGCGCCGACACGACCCCCGCGATGCGTGACCATTCAAGCCCATTACCGAGCACCACCAAAACCGCGCGAACCACCCCCATGCTCGTCGATGGCTGCATGACCGAGGTGCCGGTGCTTTTGCGATCTGAACTTCTAGCCGGCCAATGCGTCAGCGGACCGGCCATCATCGTCGAGCCGACCAGCACCATCGTGATCGACAACGGTTGGGAGGCGACGGTCCGCACTTCCGGCGAGGTGATTCTGCAAGACCAAGAAACCATGCCGCACCAAGCAGCGGCATCAACCGAAACGGATCCGATTCAACTAGAGTTGTTCAACAATCGTTTCGCCAGCGTGGCCGAACAGATGGGCGTCACGCTTCGGCGCACGGCACTATCCACCAACGTCAAGGAGCGGCTGGACTATTCGTGCGCCGTGTTTACGGCAAAGGGGGAGCTTGTGGTCAACGCACCGCACATCCCCGTGCATCTCGGCGGCATGAGCGATTGCGTCAAGTGCCTGCGCGAGGACGTCGAGACGTTTGAGCCTGGTGACGTTTACGTCACGAATGATCCCTACCGCGGCGGCTCGCACCTCAACGACATCACCGTCATCACACCCGTACATCATGCGTCGGGTGAGCGCGTGCTTTTCTTCGTGGCCAGCCGCGCTCATCACGCGGAGATCGGTGGAACCAGGCCGGGTTCCATGCCGCCGGACTCGACCAATCTCGCTGAGGAGGGCGTGCTCATCCAAACGTTCCGATGGATGAAACGCGGCACCGCTCAAACCGACGCCCTGCTTGCGATTCTGACTGCCCCACCTTATCCCTCACGATGCCCCTCCGACAACCTGGCCGACATCACCGCGCAGGTCGCGGCCAACCAGACCGGCGTACGTGAGCTTTTGTCTTTGATGGCCCTTTACGGCACGGGTGTCGTCACTGCCTACATGCGCCATATTCAAAACGCCGCAGAGGCAAAGATGCGTACGACGCTCGGCAAACACCCAGACGGTATGCGTCAGTTTTCAGGCACGCTTGACGACGGTGCCACCATCCGCCTTGGGATCACGGTCAACGGTAACGCTGCGACGTTCGATTTCACCGGCACGGACCCCGTACTCGCTGGCAACCTCAACGCCAACCGTGCGATCGTGACCAGCGCAGTGCTCTACTGCCTTCGATGTCTGATCGGTGAGGAGATCCCGCTCAACGCCGGCATGCTCGCGCCCGTTGAGATCATCCTACCGGAGTGCTTTCTCAACCCCACCGCCCGGCAAGACGCAGCCGATTGCCCCGCCATCGTCGGCGGCAATGTTGAAACATCGCAGCGCGTGGTCGATACGATCTTCGGCGCGCTGGGCATCGTGGCCGCAAGCCAGGGCACGATGAACAACCTGCTCATCGGGGATGCCACGTTCGGCTACTACGAGACCATCTGCGGCGGGACCGGCGCGGGACCAAGTTTTCACGGAACCGACGCCGTGCATTCACACATGACCAACACCCGGCTCACCGATCCGGAAGTGTTGGAGTCGCGCTACCCGGTCCGGTTGGTTCGTTTCGCGATCCGACACGGTTCCGGCGGAAACGGCGAATTCAAAGGCGGTTGCGGCGTGATTCGCGAGATTGAGTTCCTTCGCCCGCTCGATGTCTCCATCCTCTCGCAGCGAAGAACGACCAGCCCCTACGGCCTATGCGGCGGCGAACCCGGAGCCTCCGGGAGAAATCTATTGCGGCGGGCCGATAGTGACGATGAAAAGCGACTCGCTCCGGTCGTACACCTCAACGTGTCGTCCGGCGATCGGATCACCATTGAGACGCCCGGCGGCGGCGGATGGGGGCACGTGGCGAACAGCTAGACCGAAAGGCCAACAGGCATGCATCACGAGCATCGCAGGATGAACACCACATGAGCGCCCGGATTACCTCCATCGAAAACCTCATCACAAGAGACCCGGGTGGCCGCCACATCTTTGAGCTGATGCTCACGGATCAATTGCGGCTTGCTGCACTTTCGCTGCGCCTCGCGCGTCGCGTCGGCATCGTCAGCGGTTTCTATGTGCCCGAGGCTTCTGCCGCAGAGACCGATGGACCGCCGGGAGCCAAGGCACTGGGCAACGCGCTGCAATCGCTAGGCGTGGCCGTGGACTACATCACCGATTCGTGGTGCGCTCCAGCATTTCGTGCGATCGGTATGGAGCCGCTAATCGAGCCGGACAACTACATCACCACAACCAACCCGAGCCACCTTGTTTCGATCGAGCGGCTTGGCCGGGCCATCGACGGGCGCTACCACAACATGCGCGGGACCGACGTCACCGAGACCACAGCACCGCTCGACGGCCTATTCCTGGAAGCGCGCCGGGCCGGGCTCACAACAATCGGTATCGGAGACGGCGGCAACGAGATCGGCATGGGACGGGTCTTCGCGGCCACCTGCGCGAACGTGTCGCACGGCAAGCAGATCGCGTCACTCGTTTCAACGGACTTCTGCATCGCCTCGGGCGTATCGAACTGGGGGGCGTATGGGCTGGCCGGCGCGCTCTCTGTCCTTGCCGGTCGAGACCTGCTCCCAAGCCCGGACGAGGCAGCAGACGTGGTACGCGCGGTCGTTCGTGATGGCGGCGCGGTAGACGGCGTGACGCTGCGCCGCGAGGCCACCGTCGATGGGATCGCACTATCGGAAAGCATCGCCACGTTGGAAAGCATTCGAGCGCAGATCGCCCCACCACCGCTGGCAGACAAGTCCCCACAATGTGTCGGCATTTTGGGATACGGCGAAACTGGTCGCGCGGCCGCACGCCTGCTCGCACAGCGCGGTCACAAGGTGCGCGTCTCGGATAGCGGCAGCGTCGCGATTGAGGCAGGGCTCGTGTTCGAGGGCGTCGAAACCGGCAAGCACACGATCGAATTCCTGAAAAGTTGCGATGTCGTCGTGGCCAGCCCCGGCGTACGCCCGGACCACGCGATCCGCGACGCGCTACACCAACAAGCCGTGCCGGTCATGAGCGAACTGGAGATGGCCTATCAACTCTGTAACCGTGACATCATCGCCGTCACCGGCAGTGTCGGTAAGCGTGCCACCATCGAGCAGATACAACGGCTCTTCACCACGGCCAACCGCAAGCTGCCCATCGGCGGCAACCGGGGCTTACCGCTCTCGGCCTTGCTATTGGAGGGTGTCAGTGACGAGCCGCTGGCGCTTGCGGTATCCAGTTTTCAGTTGGAAACGATTGTGGGCTTTCGACCAAGGGTGGCCGTGATTCTCAATCTCGACGACGCGCACCTCGATCGGCACGAAACGATCGCGGAGTATGTCCGGATCAAGAGCCGTGTCTTTATGAACCAGGGATACGCACCGAGCACCGTTCAGATGTCAAAACCCACCCCCAGCGGGGCCGACCTCCTGGTGCTACCGTTTGACGATGAGCGTCTGCGGGCGTTGTCGCGCAAACATCACGGGCAAACCCTCTTCGTCTCATCGCGGCAATCGATCGATCGAGGCGCGTGGGTTGATGGAGACACCATCGCGCTCAACATCGACGGCGATCTCGAACGAATCAACGTCGACCCACAGGATTTGGGCAGCGACGCCGTGAATCTCCTTTCGGCCGTGATCGTGGCGCGGGCTTACGGAATCAGCAGCGAAGCGATTGCGGCATGCCTACGTGAAGAAACTTCAGCGAAGGTCATACGGTGACGCCGCACGAATTGGCTAGCGCTTCCCCTCAGCAAGTTCGCACGGCATGTCGAACCGGCACGTTCGATGGCCCCACGGCCGGGCTCGCCCCGGGATTCGCGCAAGCCAACCTCGTCGTGCTACCCGCGGACTTGGCCGACGACTTCCGGCAATTCTGTGCCAACAACCCAAAGCCTTGCCCGGTCTTGGAAATCACGAAACCCGGCAGCCCCGAACCAGTACGATTCGCCCCTGGTGCCGACCTTCGCACCGACCTACCACGTTATCGCATGTTTGAGCATGGGGTGTGCGTCGCCCGAACCACCTCCGTCGAAGACCATTGGCCGATCGGTGCAGACCTTGTGGCCTTCCTGCTCGGATGCTCGTTCACTTTCGAACGTGCCCTGATCGACGCGGGTGTACCCGTGCGTCACATCGAAGAAAACCGCAATGTCCCGATGTACCGCACCAACATCGAATGCGAACCATCGGAGGTTTTCTCCGGCCCACTTGTCGTTTCCATGCGTCCCATGACGAGGGAGCACGCTAAGAGCGCCACGACAATCACGGCCCGATTCGCCCGCGTCCACGGCGCACCGGTACACGTCGGACGCCCCGGAGAACAGCACAGCCGCGATTTGGGCATCCCCGACCTGTCCGCACCGGACTACGGAGACGCCGTCACGATCCATCCCGATGAGGTGCCGGTCTTTTGGGCGTGTGGCGTCACGCCGATGGAGGCAATCGCCCGCGCGCAACCGGCTTTCGCGATCACCCATGAACCCGGACACATGTTCATCACAGACGTTCGAGATTCCAAACTGCGTGATCCTGGTGCATAAGACCATCACCAGCGCAACGACTACGGCGTAGGGGATTTCGGCGGCGCCGGTTTTGATGACGGCTGTTGCGGCGACGTGTTGTACGCAACGGTAACGATCGCCTGCGCATCCCCGATAAGCATTCCGATGGCGGCCGGCCTATCGTACTCCGACAGCGGAGCGCGAATATGGAAGTCCGAAACCGGCATGACCAGCTCCACCGATCGGAGCAGGGGCAACTTCGACGTCGAAATCTGTTTCGCAAGCGCCTTGGGCACCGTAACCCGAACTGCGGCCGCCTCGCTGGCGACCAGCCGTTCCAACGCAGCGGGCTCAAACCGGTCCCGCAACATCCAAATTCGGTCGCCGATCTCGTCGATCGCCTCGTGGTGGCGTTGGATGATATCTCTCTTGATCTCGGTGCCGTCGGTCAGCTTTTTCATCCCTTTTTGGTGGCGAGCATGCATCGCGCGAATCGCTGCCTTCAGTTCGTCGATCTGTTTCTTTTCGTCGCGCGTATAGAAGTTTTCTGAGTTTCCACGACGAACGGCCGTGGTTCCGCGAAGAACCAACGCCCCAGAGGGTTGCACTTTGGCGCTATTGACCAGCAGGAAAAATGTGACCGGACGGTCGAAGCCTCGCGCGCGACGCACAGCGGCGCGAAGCCCATCGTAATCGTCAAGCCTTTTTCCCGAGAGCTTCCCATACCACTTTTCAAGATCACCAAGCGCTACGCCGGAAGCATTCTGCCATACCGCAGGATTGGCATCTTTCGCGCGGATCACGGCGTCAGCCGTCGCAACGGCAAGCCGAAGCTCGCGGTGCTTCACAGGCGGGGGTGCCAGTGGCACGATCGCAGCCATGGCCACGGTTACTGCTAATGCGGTACTCATCATCGAAGCATCCTCACAACCTCCGGGAACCCATTCCTATTGCGACCTCTGGCGGTATCTCTTTGTACCGAAACGCGACGTCCGAGGTCAATCCCCCCCCGTGGCTCCCTCGCCCCACCACCACTCAAGCCAGCCAACCGCAACCAGTTGCGCAGCGGTGACAGCCCGCAGCATCAACAACCAGACCGAAAGCTTGGCGGCTACGCCTTCGCCAACGCCTGATCCATGTCCTGGACCAAATCGTCAATAGCCTCCACCCCAACCGACAACCGGACCAGCCCATCGGTCACCCCGCGGGCCTCACGGATTTCCTTGGGAATCGACGCGTGGGTCATGATGGCCGGGTGACAGCAGAGCGATTCCACCCCACCGAGCGACTCGGCCAACGAGAACACCTGCAAACTCTCGCAAAAACGAATCGCCCGACTGTCATCCTTGAAAAGGATCGTCACCATGCCGCCACCAGCGCACATCTGTCGCTTGGCGATCTCAAAATCAGGGTGGTCCTCGAAAAAAGGATAGACGATGCGCTCGAGTTTGCTGTGCCCCTTGAGGTGTGTCGCTAGCTGTGTGGCGTTGGCGCAGTGCCGCTCCATACGAAGCGACAGCGTCTTGATCCCGCGATGCTGAAGATAACAGTCGAACGAGCCTGGAACGCCACCGATAGCGTTTTGCATAAACGCCACACGTTCCATGAGTGCTTCATCCTTGACAACCACGGCACCGCCGATCACGTCGGAGTGCCCCCCGATATACTTGGTCGTGCTATGAACCACATAGTCAGCACCAAGCGTCAACGGAACTTGAAGTGCGGGCGTAGCGAATGTGTTGTCCACCACCAGCTTGGCACCCACGCCATGCGCCACCTTCGCCAGCGCAGTGATATCCAGGCACCGAAGCAAGGGATTCGTCGGTGTTTCGATCCATACGAGCTTGGTCTTGTCGTCGATCAGGTTTTCAAACTCTGCCACAGTCACGTCGTCAGCGAACACCGAAACGATGCCATACGCCTCAAACACCTGCTTCATCATCCGAAACGTGCCACCGTAGACGTCGGCATAAGCCACCACCTTGTCGCCCGGGGCAAGCGTGTGCAGAATCGAAGCCGTTGCGGCAGAGCCAGATGCGAAGGACGCACCAGCCGCCCCTTGCTCCAGGGATGCCAGGCACGCCTCGAGGCGGATCCGCGTCGGGTTTCCTGATCGTGAGTACTCGAAGCCCTGATGCTGCCCGGGCGAGGATTGCGTATAGGTGCTGGTCAGATGCAGCGGCGGCACGGTGGCCCCGGTCTCGGCATCGGGCTCCTGTCCAACGTGGATCGCCCGAGTCGCAAAGCCTCGGGCGGCGTAGTCTGTTTCTTTCATAGTTCACCTTTCCTGCAGCGGATGTCATACGACGACCGCCTTTTTTCTGCTTAGCGCGGTCCCGTTCCGATGGGCAACGGTCCGAGCCCATCCGGATCGTCACCGCCGTGTATCATAGCAGCACTGCCGAGGGATACACCACCTCGCCGCGACGTCATTCGGTTATCGGACAGGCGATACCCGACCAAGCCAACGACACACGAGCATCGGCCGAAATTTCGAACACGGGAGACGGCTCGGTCCGGAAATTGGGCGACTCCAGCACACGCGAAAAAGTTCACAAAATCAGCGTTATTTTGGGACCCGGTCTATTGTAATGGATTGCCGATGTGCGTAGAGTAAAGGCCTTTGGTTCGCGATCGCAGCGCGACGAACCGGATCCCACGAGGATGGCCTGTACGGAGCCTCGTGCCGAAGGACGTGGGGAGCTTGCCCCACCCAAGATCGGGTCCACAGAGGACTCGCATGGTGGCTGGTAAGCATAGCACTGGCGGCTGTTTGGAAACCGAGCAATAACGTGTTTGCGATCTGCGGTACCATGCCCTTGTCCCTTTGGGACGCCTCCGAGCGCCCGGCCGAATCACGGCGCGCCCCGCTCCTGTTTTTCCCTAACAACACGACAAACGCCCGCGCTTCAATGCGGCACCATCAGGCTGCATATAAATCGCGGTGGCGTTCGCCGGTAACGTTGTTCGATTGTATGTTTGAACCAAGTCAACCGAACCGCGACCGGTTCAATGGTTTGGCGAAGGAAATAGACCGTCCCATATTGGCAATGCCCGGCGCAGAACAAGCTCGGCGTATTTGAAACGTCGTTTGTTGGTCTGCCCCGCAAGAGGAGCGTTGTAAGTCATGGTCGTTGCGACCGAAACAAAGAACACAGACAGGCAGCCTAAAAAGGTTATCGAAGTCAACGAGATCACGGTGCGGTTCGCCGGTGACTCTGGTGACGGCATGCAGCTCGCCGGCACCCAGATGACCAACACGTCGGCCATCTTTGGTAACGACATCAGCACCCTGCCGGATTTCCCGGCAGAGATTCGCGCCCCAGCCGGTACGCTGGCTGGAGTCAGCGGGTTCCAACTGCGGTTTGGGTCACAGAAGGTGCTGACGCCGGGAGACCAGGTCAACGCATTGATCGCAATGAACCCCGCCGGTCTCAAGGCCAACCTGTCCGATCTGGAACCCGGCGGCATTCTCGTGGTCAACAAGGATGCCTTCACCAAGAGCAACTTGGACAAAGCCGGCTACGAAGCTAATCCGCTCGAAGACGACTCACTCCAAGGCTACAAGCTCTATAGCGTTCCTATCGACACGCTCAACAAGGAGGCGTGCAAGGACTCAGACCTCACGGGCCGCGCGGTGGGTCGCTGTAAGAACTTCTTCGCACTAGGCTTGGTTTACTGGATGTACGGCCGACCGATGGATGCCAGCTTGTCCTGGATCGAGTCAAAGTTTGGCAGCAAGCCCTCCGTCGCAGACGCCAACGCCAAGGCCTTGAAAGCCGGGTTCTATTTCGGCGAAACCGCCGAGATGTTCCCCGTTTGCTACCTGATAGCGCCGGCCAAGATCCAACCGGGACAGTACCGTCGCGTAAGCGGCAATGAGGCGACGGCCTTAGGGCTCATCGCCGCCGCCAGCCAAGCCGGCAAGACCCTGTTCTACGGCACCTACCCGATCACCCCGGCCAGTGACATCTTGCACGAACTCGCACGACACAAGAACTTTGACGTGCGAACTTTTCAAGCTGAAGACGAAATCGCCGCGATGGTCTCAGTCGTCGGCGCTGCCTATGCCGGAGCGTTTGCGGCGACCGGCACCAGCGGCCCGGGCATGGCGCTCAAGGGTGAGGCTCTCGGCTTGGCCGTGATGACTGAACTACCGATGGTGATCGTCAACGTGCAGCGCGGTGGCCCGAGTACCGGACTACCCACCAAGACGGAGCAATCCGATCTCTTCCAGGCGATGTTCGGCCGAAACGGCGAGGCCCCGCTATGCGTCATCGCAGCCGCCACACCGGCAGACTGCTTCGGCATGGCCATCGAAGCGTTCCGCATTGCGGTAGCGTTCATGACTCCGGTGATACTGCTGACCGACGGCTACTTGGCCAACGGTGCCGAGCCGTGGAAACTCCCCGACGTCGCGAGTCTCCCGAAAATCAGCGTCAACCACCCGACCGACCCCGGAAGCTTCTTGCCCTATGGTCGCGACGATAACCTCGTGCGTCCCTGGGCTATTCCATCAACGCCCGGTCTGGAGCATCGACTCGGCGGACTGGAGAAGCACTTCGAGACGGGTGAAGTCTGTTACGACTTTGAGAACCATCACCGTATGACCGAAACGCGTCGCGCCAAGATCGACGGAATCGCCAACGTGATTCCCGATCTCGAGGTCACCGGTGATGCGTCCGGAGAATTGCTCGTTCTTGGCTGGGGCAGCACCTACGGTGCCATTGCCACGGCCATCGACCGCTGCCACGAGAACGGCGTCAAGGTCTCCAGCGCTCACCTGAAATACCTCGACCCGATGCCCAAGAACACGGGCGACGTGCTAAAGCGCTTTAAGCGCGTGCTGATTCCAGAAATGAACCTCGGGCAGCTTCTGCCCATTATTCGTGGAAAGTTCCTCGTCGATGCCGTTGGCCTGAACAAGGTACAGGGCAAGCCATTCATGGTGGGCGAGATTGAAAATAAGATTACGGAACTCTTGTCGAACGGATCGAAGTCATGAGTAGCGACAACGCGATGGTACAACTGACGGCCAAAGATTTCGCGAGTAGCCAGGACGTACGCTGGTGTCCGGGGTGCGGAGATTACTCCATCCTCGCCCAGGTCAAGAAGGTGATGGCCAGCCTCGGCACGATAAAAGAAAACACCGTGTGCGTGTCCGGCATCGGCTGCTCAAGCCGGTTCCCCTATTACGTAGATACCTACGGGTTCCACAGCATTCATGGCCGCGCGCCGGCACTGGCCACCGGCATTAAGCTCGCCAACCCGGAGCTCAACGTATGGTTGGCCACGGGCGATGGCGACGGACTCAGCATCGGTGGCAACCACCTGTTGCACGCCATCCGCCGCAACGTGGATATCAACATCCTACTCTTCAACAACCGAATCTACGGTCTTACGAAGGGGCAGTATTCTCCGACATCACCCCTCGGCAAGAAGACCAAATCTTCCCCGATGGGCTCGGTGGATTTCCCGTTGCACCCGCTTTCCGTGGCTATTGGCGCAGAGGCCAGCTTCGTCGCGAGGTCAATCGACATCAACACCAAGCACCTCACGGCGACGCTCGAACGGGCCGCGCGCCACAAGGGCACGTCGTTCATCGAGATCTACCAAAACTGCAACATTTTCAACGATGGTGCGTTTGAATACGCCACCGGCAAGGAAACGAAAGAGGACACCACCGTTTTCCTTGAACACAACAGGCCACTCGTCTTCGGCAAGGATGGCTCCAAAGGCATCCGCCTTAACGGCATGAGTCCAGAGATCGTTACGCTAGGCAACGGCATCACAGAGGATGACCTGTTGTTCCACGATGAGGCGCTGGCCGAGCCAAGCTTGGCGTACCTCTTGTCTCGGATGCACTACCCCGAGTTCCCCGAACCGATGGGCGTGTTCCGAGCGGTCGAACGACCAATCTTCGAAGATCTCGTCATGGGCCAAGTCCATAGCGCGGTGAAGTCAAAGGGCAAAGGCGATTTGGCCGCCCTACTCGCCAGCGGTGAGACCTGGAAGGTCAACTGACCCCAGGCAGCCCGCCCGCGATCGAACTAGCAATGCTCCAGGCTCGCCTTGGCCGGTCTGCCGACAGTGAAAATAAACAGCAGCAAGAACAGAGCGCCCGCACCGAGCCCGTAGTACCACGGCCGGCTGTAAACGCTACACATCACATCGCCAAGACCCATCGCGGCGACTGCGGCGATCAGCGCGTACGGAATCTGCGTCCAGACGTGCTCCTCATGCGGACAGCCTGACGCAATGGATGAGAGCACAGTCGTATCGCTAATGGGTGAACAGTGATCGCCAAAGATCGAGCCGGCCAATACGCTACCGACGGCCGCGAAAAAGAGGTTTTGTGCCGCGGCGGTATCCAGCCCGGAATCAGCGGAAAGCCCGACCATGATCTGCACGGTCGCCGGACAAAGTATTCCCATGGTCGTCCAGCTTGAGCCGGTGGCAAAGGAGATGATCGCTGCGCTGACAAACACCGCCAGCGGTGCCCACACCACCGGGAACGCCATCCCCTGCAATCGCGCCGTGACGATTTCACCAAGCATAAGATCATTCTGCACACTGGAAAGCGACCAAGCCAGAACTAAAATCACGATAGCCGGAAACATGCGGGCCATGCCCTCAAGACCGGCGTCGGCCACACGACGGATGCTGCCCGCTCTGGCGACAATGGTCAGCAGAATCGCAACGATGGCCGCAAGAAACGCGCCGTAGTAGATCGACAGGTAGGAGTTACTGTTCTCCAAGATCGTCGAAGCCTTCTGCCACAGGGGCATCCCCCCCCATGCTTCAGATCCGTCACTAACATTCATCGCGGCGACCGTATCCGGATCGCTCAGACTCGTGCCGATCAAAATGGCGAGCGTCGCAAAGACCAGCGTGAGCACCGGTCCGAAACCAAGCCACCATCGCGGCGTCGGCTCGTCCGCTTCCGTGAGCGCGTCGGCCTCTTCGTCCATCCCTACCGGTGCATCAAGCTTGCTGACGGCGCGGCTCTGGGATTTTTTCATAGGACCAAAATCACGACCGGTCACGCAAGACAAGAACACGAGAAACAATGCCAGAATCGGGTAAAAACGGTACGGCAGACTGCTAATAAAGGCAGACATGCCGGTCATGACCTGCCCGGAATCACTGAGTAGGAACGCCGGAGCCGTGGATGCCGTGATCTTGCTAAGACCATCCTGAATGAATCCAATCTCCGCACCGACCCAGGTACCGATCAGCGCAAGCGACGCCACCGGAGCGGCCGTGGAATCCACAATGTACGCGAGCTTGGCTCGCGAGATTTTCAGCCTGTCGAACACCGGCCGCATCGTGGGTCCAACGATCATCGTATTGGCATAATCATCAAAAAACACAACGAGACCCGCAGCCCAAGCGGTTAGCGCGCCGCGGCGCGATGAGCTTGTCTTTCCGCTGACGAGGTTGACCATCCCGGCCGTGCCGCCGTTGGCACCCATGACGCCGACCATAAACCCGATCAACAACGTGAAGATGATGATCTTCATGTGGTCGGCATGGAGTGCCGCGCCGAGGACATACGTCTCAGCGGCCAAGCGGAATCCGGCGACGACGCTGTTTTGCCCGGAGAACGCGTGACTCGCGGGAAGGCACGGCACCATCATGAAAGCGCCGGTCAACAAACCAAGAAACAACGCCGGCACGACCTGTCGCGTGAAGATCGCGAAGAGAATCGCCACAAACGCCGGCACCAAGACAAACAACCCGTAGCTTTTCGGTTTCTTCGGTACCGAAAGTTGCTCGGAAGGTGTCGTATCGGCAGGGCTTGCCGCCACGGAAACCCCATCGGACGATGTGTTCGTATCTGTCGCTTCAATCGGCGAGGTCGGAACCTGGGGGGATTCTTGGCTCTTGGTCGCCTCGGCAATCTTCTTGGTCGTGGCGACGTCAACCGCGGCCGGTGCTTCGTTGGCGGCAGACTGAGCTTTCGCCGGTATTGGCTCTTTCGCTGCACCAGTGGGTTGCTGCGCGGGAACGGCTGTCGCGTACAATCCTCCGATCGCCGTGAAGGCAAGAAACACCACAAGTCTCGATCTGAGTGGTGTCGCTCCGTACTTTCCGAAAAGCTGCATACGGTTCACTCCCAAGCCTGGGTTGGTGCTCGCCGCACTGACCACGCAGGTATTCGCGAATCCTGTTCGATATTGTCGGCGATTATCCCGAAGCAGCTCGACGAATCAGCTCGTGATGCCCAAATCGGTCTTGGTGAACAGCGATTCGAACGTAAAACCGGCCGCCTCGATGTTTTCCTGGGCACCCTGCTGACGATCGATCACGGACACGATACGCTCGACCTTGGCACCGATCTCCGTGATGAGCTTGGCCGCCTCCAACACCTGCCCGCCGGTCGTGGCGATGTCTTCAACCAAGAGCACGCTATCACCGTCGCACAACTTGCCCTCGAACGGCTTGCTGGTGCCGTAGTCTTTCTTGGCGTTGCGAATAATGACAAACGGCTTTCCCGTCGCGAGCGAGGTGGCCGCTGCCAATGAGACACCGCCAAGCTCCGCACCGGCGATTAACGTCGTTGTATCCGAGGTATGCTTGGCGAAGAGCGCACCAAGTGCCGCGAGGATGTCCGGCTGCGTCTCGAAGAGGTATTTGTCCAGATAGTATTTGCTCTTCTTTCCCGAGCGAAGCGTGAAGTCGCCTTCAAGATAGGCGGTGTCTTTGATTCGTTGCAATAATTCCGTGCGATCCACTTGTGCCTTCCTTCTTGTTGCGCGGCGTCGTATGCCTGTCTTGTTTTCCCGTGGTGTTGACGTTCCGCACGGGCAAGCTACCACTTGTCCATGCCACCCATTGCTATACGTTCAACTCACTCGCCCTTGACAGCACGCCGCGGTATCGCCGCCGAATCGGCGACACATAACCCTTGATAAACTCATCAACCTGTTCGGGCGCTCGCCCCACATACTGCTTGGGATTAAGCACTTTCTTAAGGTCTACCTTGGCGAACGCCGCGTCGCCCGCGAGCCGTCCAAGCAGGTCGTTGGGCTTGCCTTCCATTTTGACCACTGCGGCCGCATCGTGCGAGTGTTTTCGGATACGTTCGTGAAGCGCCTGGCGATCACCGCCGCCAGCCGCAGCGGCCATCATGATATTTTCTGTGGCCATGAAGGGCAGCTCTGCACGGAGATGCGCGTCGATCACCTTGGGGTACACGACCAAACCTCGCGAAACGTTCGTAAGAATAATCAGACTCGCCTCCGTCGCCAGAAACGACTCGGGGATACTGATCCGCTTATTGGCCGAGTCATCCAAGCTACGCTCAAACCACTGCTCGGCTGCGGTTTGCAATGGAGAGTTTACCAGCGATAGCACCAGCCGAGCGAGCGCCGTCGCGCGTTCGCACCGCATGGGGTTACGCTTGTAGGCCATAGCACTGGAGCCGATCTGCGATTTTTCAAACGGCTCTTCGATCTCTTTGATGTTCGCCAGAAGCCGGATGTCGTTGCAGAACTTATGAACGCTCGTGGCAACGACGGCCAAGGTCGCCGCGATCTGGGCATCGACCTTGCGCGAATACGTTTGCCCCGTGATCGGCTCGACCTGATCGAAATCCAGCGCCTTCGCTACCGCACGTTCCAGGCGCAGCACTTTGGCGTGGTTGCCGTCGAACAAATGAAGAAAACTCGCCTGGGTTCCGGTCGTGCCCTTGACCCCGCGAAAACGAAGCTTGCTCAGCCGGTCTTCGACTTCTTCCAGATCGCGCACGAAGTCATAGCACCACAGCGCCGCTCGCTTGCCCACGGTCGTCACCTGCGCGGGTTGGTAATGTGTGTAGCCGAGCGTGGGGACGCGGCGCTGCTTCTTGGCGAAGGATGCCAATGCATCAATAGTTGTCGCAAGCCAATTGGCCACTATGCGAAGCGCGTCGCGCATGATGATGAGGTCCGCGTTGTCTACGATGTACGCACTGGTCGCACCCAAGTGGAGGATACCGCGAGCGTCTGGTGCGATATCACCCCAGGTGTGCAGGTGGGCCATCACGTCATGCCGCAAGCGTTTTTCGTGCTTGGCCGCACGTTTGAAGTCGATATCGTCGATGGTCCGCTTGAGCGAAGCGATCTGCTTGGCGGAGATTTTGAGTCCAGCCGCTCGTTCCGCCTCGGCCAGCGCGAGCCAGAGCCGCCGCCATGTGAGAATTCGCCGCCTCGCTCCGAATAGCTCACACAGCTCCCGCGAGGCGTAGCGTTGAACGAGCGGCGATTCATAGGTTTGGTCGTTGGCCATCGCGTCGTGTGTTGCGTTAATGTTCCAGCAGGGCTGACCGCGTACCCGATTGGTATTATTGTACGCATCAACGCGCGTCACGCTACCGGTGGCAAACGCGGTCGACCGATGCTTCAAGAGTCGCGGAGGTGTGGCGGCAGGCCGAATAGACCGGATGGGTTAGCAACCGGATGGTTTGGGAATAACAAAGGTGTGAGTTGTTTATGGAAACTTGGCTGAGACTAATCACTGCATCGTCATGTGTATCGCTCGTACTCCTTCTCGGTACGACGTCGTGTACGCTTTCCGGTGGATCAATGGGGCCAATGCCGGGCGGTGATCTTACCGCGATGGCCACCATCGACAGCGCAACCGTTGCCTCGGGCGGCTCGGTCGCGCTCTCGGCAAGCGTATCCGGCGGGACGGCACCGTACGTGTTTCGCTGGGACCAAAATGGTGGCCCGACGGACGTGGCGGTTGCCCCGCCGACGGATGCAAATGTGACAGTTGGACCTCTGACGACATCGGGTCGGTACACGTTTCGTCTCGTCGTCACGGACCAGACTGGTCGCACCGACGAGGCATTTGTATCGGTCGAGGTCGATGCCGACCTACCCCCAACACCCCAGGTGCTCGTGGAAACGAACTTCGGCGATTTCGTGATCGAATTGGATGCGGTGGCCGCACCGGGACACGCGGAGAACCTGCTCGCTTATGTGGACGAGGGTTTCTTCGACGGCCTGCTGTTTCACCGTAACGCCTGTTCAGATAACGCGGAAACCGGAGAATGTGAACCGTTCGTCCTGCAGGGCGGTGGCTTTGAGCGTATTGACGGAGAGATCGTGCCGAGGGTGCCGACGCGCGATGAAGTCCAATCCGAAGCCGACAACGGGCTAAGTAGCTCTGTCGTATACTCGGTCTCCCTGGCCCTGTCCGGTGGTGATCCGAATTCGGGCACCTCGCAGTTTTTCATCAACCTGAAGGACAACGGCTTTCTCGATGCTCAGGGCTTCACGACTTTCGGTATGGTGGTCGAAGGAACAGACATCGTGGACGCGATCGTAGCGATGGCAACAACGGACAGCCCGATTCTAACCGGCGAGGTGTCGCTCCCGGTGGAAGACGTTATCATCGAACGAATGTCGCGCGTCGCCCCGTAGTAGGACTGAGCCGCATTGCGGGGAATGGGAATGCGTAGCACTTGGCTCGCGTGGTGACGCGACAATCGGAGTTAGCAAAGAATGGCGTACTGCGAAAACCCTACCGAAACCCTAAAATCCCTGACCGCTCGGATCGTAGCTATCCGGGACTCTCTTTGACTTCCCAGCCAAAGAAGCTGCCCTGACCGCCGTTGAAGGCGAGATGGCCGCACCCGATCTCTGGGACAACCCCGAAAACGCAAAGCAGACCGTCGATCGGTTAAAGGCATTGAAAGCCGTGGTGGACCCAGTGCGTGATGCCGGCGCGCAGGCGGATGACCTGTCGGCCATGCTGGAGCTACTGGCTGAGGGCGACGACGACGACGTGCTTGCAGAGCTGCACGACGGGCTGGAGGCGTTGGACAAGGCCGTCGGACGCGTGGAGTTGTTGACGCTTCTGTCTCGGCCTGACGATTCAAGCAATGCGTATTTCAACATTCAAGCCGGCACCGGCGGCGACGACGCTTGCGATTGGGCCGAGATGCTGCTACGCATGTACCTGCGTTACTTCGAACGGAGCGGCTACGCGATCGAGGAACTCGCCATGCGACACGGCGAGAACGCAGGGATTCAATCGTGCAGTTTTCTCATTAAGGGACCATACGCTTACGGCTGTTTGTCTTGTGAAACAGGTGTCCACCGCCTGGTACGCATCTCGCCGTTTTCCGCACAGGGCAAACGCGAAACGAGTTTCGCATCGGTGGATGTGCAGCCGGAGATCGGCGACATCGAGATCGAGGTGAACTGGGACGACGACGTGCGCGAAGACACCTACCGGGCCAGCGGATCGGGCGGTCAGCACGTCAACAAAACCTCGTCGGCGGTGCGGCTCACACACCTAGCGACGAACTTGGTGGCACAGTGTCAGACCGAACGTTCGCAGCACAAGAACCGCGCGACAGCCAGGAAGATGCTCCAGTCGCGCCTCTACCTCTTCGAGCAGGCCAAACGCGACACCGAGCTAGCGAAGATCTACAGTGAAAAGGGGCAGATCGGCTGGGGCAACTCGATCCGCAGCTATTTTTTGTATCCCGAACAGCGCGTAAAGGATGCACGGACCTCTGTGAACACATCGGACACAACCGGCGTCTTGGACGGCGACATCCAGCAGTTCATCGACGCAGAGCTTCGCCGCAGAGCCGCAGCGCGGCACAAGTAGCCCATAGCCACGATTGTTGCCCATACCACCCCACCCAAGGCCGCCCAAACGGTCTTGCCCCCCCCTCCCCCCCCCAAAAAAAAACGAAGCTCGCGTAATTTTCATTGCATTCGTAACGCGATACAGGTAGGCTCGGTGTCGTGGGCATCCAATTCGGCTGGCCGTAGGCGTCCAATTCGGCCGAATGTGCGGGCCTTTTAGGGAGAGCGAAAATGGGTTCACTGCGACATCATTCCACGTGCATTTTCTTATGCGTTCTCGTCGCTGGCTTGTGTTCATCATCTGCGGGTGCAGCTACCATCTTCGTTGACGCGTCAGCCAACGGTGCCGTGCAAAACGGATCAAGTTGGTGCGCGGGATACCTGAATCTTCAAGACGCCCTGGCGGCAGCATTGTTCGGGGATGAGGTGCGGGTCGCTAACGGAACATACAGACCGGACCAAGGTGATACCGTTGTTGCCGGTGACCGTCTGGCGTCGTTCGGCCTGCTTTCCGGTGTTGCACTTCGTGGTGGGTATGCGGGCTGCGGTGCGATTGATCCCGACGCGCGAAATCTCGCATTGTATACAACAACGCTCAGCGGTGATTTGACCGGGAACGACGCTCCCGCATACGCAAACCGATCAGATAACAGCTACCACGTCGTCACCTATAACGACCCGAATGCAATTGATTCCGTGTTGGACGGGTTCACGGTGAGCGGCGGTTATGCGGATGGTACCGGACCGGCCGGCATCGCTTCCAACCAGGGCTCAGGTATCCATATCCGCCTTGATTCACAAATGTGCATTCCCGGTGGTCCGACGATTCGCAATTGCACTGTAGAAGACAACTGGTCGGCCCATCACGGTGCAATCAACATCCATGCCGACCAAGCCCTCATCGACAACTGCACGATTCGCAACAACTATAGTGATTTTCGCGGCGGCGGGCTGCTAATCCAAAGCGGCAACGCCACGGTTCGCAATTGCGTGATTACCAATAATTTCGCAAAAGATGAGGGCGGAGGCATCTGGACCGGGCACAGTGCCGATCCGACTTGCGCTGTTACAAGCGGCGCGCTGTTTGAAAACTGCACAATCAATGACAACATGACCGACCTCAACGGCGGCGGTTTCTTCGCTGGCGATCTCAGTTCGTCCATCATCTCAAATTGCATCTTGGAAAGAAACGTAGCAGGCTTTCAAGGTGGAGGCCTGCATTTGGAGGATGGTCCCATCACGGTCACTGATTCGACCTTTCTCGATAACGCCGGGGGGGCTGGCGATCAAGCAGCGACCCTCGCGGGTGGCGGTGGCGCATGGTTGAACTGCCGCAGACAGGGATTTGAAGCCGTGTTGAGTGACTGCACCTTCCGGGGCAACGCCACCAGCATGCTACTCGGGCGCGGCGGCGGCCTCCAATCGAGTTCCACCAGCGTCTTGCGAGTAACTCGCAGTTTGTTCGAAAACAATCTGGGAGGCAGCGGTTCCGGAATTTGGTATGGCGGCCGAACAGTCGTGACGGACTCGATGTTTCTCGGCAACCAAGCCCGAGCCCTTGGCGGTGGTCTCTCCTCGGACAGCAATGGCGATCTCACGATGAGCCGCACGATAGTCTCCAACAACATCATTCTCGAAAATGTGGCCGGCGGCGGCGGTGCCGGGCTGGCCGTGTACGGAGGCTCTCTGAAGATCGCAAACTGTTGGTTCGTGGGAAACCACGAGATCAGTGACCTCAGCCTTGGCTACGGCTGTGGGGGTGTGTTGGTCAACGCCAGGGCGATTGCTGAAATCAGCAACTCCGTTTTCCTCGGCAACTTCGCGCACGCTGGCGGCGGATTGTGCGTCAACAATTTTTCCGAAGCACTTGTTACAAATTGCACATTCGCTCAGAACACGTCAACGATTGACGGTGCCGGGATTCTCACCTTCAGGTCTGTGCTAACCGTCGTCAATTCCATTCTCTGGAACATACTCAACAACCAAGTTGGCGAGATGTTTACGATCCGCAGCTCCGTGGAGGAGCCAGCCAATCCGGCCGACGTGGTGGTTGAATCCACTTGCATCCAGGGCGGCTGGAGCGGCGTTGGGAACGACAACATCGACATCGATCCCGGTTTCATGAACGTCTTAGGCCTCGACGGTATTCCTGGAACGCTCGATGACGATGTCCGATTGCAATACGATTCTCCCTGCGTTGATGCTGGCGATAATGCAGGGGTCCCGCTTGATGCCACCGACTTGGACGGTGACGGCGATACGTCGGAGCCCGTCTCAGTAGACCTGAACGAGAACCCACGTATGGTCGGCGCAGCGATTGATATGGGAGCCTACGAACGTGAGGACTGCAACAACAACGGCATCCCTGACAACGATGACATTCTTGCCGGAACCAGCGAAGACTGTGACGGTAACGGCGTTCCGGATGAGTGTGACCCGGACTGCAACGCCAACGGCGTCACGGATGGCTGCGACCCAGACCGCGATGCAGACGGCACCATCGACGATTGTGATCTCTGCCCCGATGACAGTTCCAAACTAGAACCGGGCGTGTGCGGCTGCGGTATTCCAGATGTTGATTCGGACAGTGACACCGTATTGGATTGCCTTGACGCCTGCCCCGGCGCGGACGATCTTGTGGATACCGACGGTGACGGGACTGCCGATGGATGCGATCCTTGCGACGCCACAGACACCACCCTCGATTGTAACCGCAACGGCTACTCCGATCCGTGCGAAGTCTTAGATGGCGTGGCTGTGGACCTGGACGGCAACAACGTGCCTGACGAGTGCGACTTCATGCCTACCGCCGTGACTGAAGGCTGCCGGGCTCTTGGTGCGACACCCGCGCCAGGCACGGAAGCCGTTGCCTTGCGTCTCACCTCGCAGGACATGCTATGCCTGAATCAGTTCGTCACGGAGAACGGTCAACTGTCAGACGCACCGACATTCCAAACGCCGACCGCGTGGGGCACCGTCGTGATTGTCGATCCGAACATCGTTCCCGACATCTTGTATGTCCTAACATCCGAGTTCAAGGGCGGTGCTATCTCGGCCGGCGCGTGGGTTGCTTCAGCGCCCTGGGGCGACGTGGTGGGGAATGATCCGGGGAGTCTACCCGATGGCGTGGCCAACTTCCGGGACATCTCGGCATCGGTGGCATGCTTCCTAAATGACCCCGACGCACCGCCGATTTACCGCTGCGACATAGCCCCGGCCATCCCAGATGGCCAGGCAAACTTCGAAGATATTTCATCTGCCGTGGAAGGGTTTCTTCAAACCCCTTACTCGCTATCAACACCATGCCCGTAATGGCAGGAAAGAGTCACGGGGCATTTCGAGGCTGCATCCACCTCAAGATCCAAGCGTCCTATGGGTACTCGCGTTACGCATCGCAACAAACATGAGCGAATAGGCGGACCAAGCTTGCGAAGGTGTGCCAGTCTTGTGATCACGGCGGTCCGCGACGCCAACAGGCTTGCGGGGTTCAGGAACTAACACCTACTGGGCACTGGCAAGCCGATATTGACTCTGATATTTACTGATATCAAGGAGGTCAACATCGCCGTCGGTGTCGAAGTCGTACTGGCGATCCTTGCGCTTACTGTCTTTGCATTCGGCAGCGGCACCCGCCGCGGGACCGCTGACACAAAGCGAGATGTAAGCCGAGCCGGCCGCTTCATCTCGTATTTTCTGAGAAGCAACGCGCGACTGCTCGCCGATGTCGGACAGCTTCACATAGAACATGGCGGACCACACCACCGCCGCCAAACCAATGGTGGCCACGACAGGAATCCATTTGCGCCCGATCGTAACGGCGAGCGGCACCGGAACCTCCGATGACTCACGCAGCAAACGACTCGCGTCGATCCGCGTCTGACTAAAGACACCAGCCGACTCCGCAGCCGCAGCCTCCTTCAGGAGTTTCTCCATCGGAGTGATCGGATCGGCCGCGTTTGAGTTATCAGGATGTTGCGTCATCAAGACTCCGCCTTCTAAAACCCGGAACGAGCCACCGCAATCGCTGCAAAGCAAGCCCAGCCCGTCCCTCTACGCTAATTAGTCGCCACCCTCGGCCTCAGGCGCGAGACTTTTTTCACTTTTCGCCGTCATGCACAACCGCAGACGGTCCAATAACCGCCTCCACCGCGACCTTAGCGTAGATTCTGCCACGCCGAGGGATTCTGATGCCATTTTCCAGCGACGACTCGTAATCGCCTCCAACTGCCCCAACAGCGGCCTATCCTCAGCCGCCACCGCAGCGAGGCATTTTTGTAGCGATTCCATATCCTCTAACTGGGAGAGCATTTCAAGCGGGTCGGCCGCCTCAGCCCCGATTTTGCCTGCCATATCGTCCTGTGCGTCCAAAGACTCCGCCTCCAGCCCCTTCCGACGCAAGGCGCTCACGGCTTGGTTACGTGCGATCCGGGTCAAGTAGGCCGGCATTGACGCGGGAAGCTGATCCGGGGCACGATTGAGCGATTGCACAAATCCCGTCCAGGTTGCTGAAGCGACAGAATCCAGCCACTGTGGGTCGTCATGGCACCGCTGTTGCGATACATGGAATACTGTATATCGGACCAACCGATCGTACCTGGCGAGCATCTGCCGCAGTGCCGCGGGATCTCCGCCGATAATGGACGCGGCCAGGAACCCATCGTCAACCCCGGTTTCGGGTGACTCCTCGCGGTAGCGGGGCATTGCAGCCCGAAGTTCGGCAGTCATACGCACATTATCAGTGGGTCCAGTCAAAGCCGCAAGCGGGCGCTGCGACCCGATAATCATCTGACCGTTTGACCGATGCTACCCACATGATCAATTATTTCGCGAGAATTCAGTAGGAAAAAGCCTCAAACGCGTGTATCATGGTGTGGCGGTCTTTAGGGTGCGCATCTACACTGCACCGGGAAGGCTACACGGAGGGTCCGACTTGCTGGGGTTACGAAGATCAATACCGTCGGCGGTTTTCTTGTGCGCCGTCGCTACGTCCATGGTCAATCCGGCTGAAGCACAGTGGCACTATTACTACTTCGATGAGGTTCGACCGCTAACGCTTGATCCCTCCCGAGTAGCGGTGCGTATGGACGCAGGTGTGGTTGCTTCTGCCCCGGCTACGACCGATCCCGCTAGCGTCTCACCAATGTCGGCTGCGGGCTGGGATCTTGTTCAATCTCCTGGTGGCATCGCCTCAGCCGACATCGCCACGCGTGTCGCCGCCGTGGGTGCGGCCAACGGCTACGCATCGCCCGTTTTCATCGATCAATTCGGCGGACCGATTATTATCACGCCCGACATACTCATCGGTTTTCACGATGACGTCGGCACGACGCGCGCCGAGCAAATCCTCAACAGCGTACCGTCCGCTCGAATCACCGAACCACGCTTAGGTGGAATGTCCGGGGCCTACCGACTATCGAGCGGACGCCAAAGCGGTTTCGATGTGCTAACCATCGCCAACGCGCTGGCCGAGCTGTCTGAAGTCAAGTTCGCGGAACCCAATATGGTGTTCACAGGGCACAGCGCCGGCGTACCAACGGATCCGTTTTTTGCCGACGCCTGGGGACTCGACAATACCGGCCAATTCGGAGGCACACCGGGCGTAGATTTGTCCGCGATTGATGCGTGGCAAGTAACAACCGGTGACCCATCCGTGATCGTCGTCATCCTGGACTCCGGCGTCGAACTGGGACATCCCGACTTGAATCAGTTCACCCCCGGCACGGACACCACAAGCGACGCCTCCACCGACGGAGGGCCAGTCAACCAGTTTGATGACCACGGCACAACCGTGGCAGGTTGTGTCTCCGGGGTTCTGAATAACGGCCTCGGTGCCGCCGGAATCGCCCCGGATTGCCTCACGGCTTCGGCTCGAACCTTTATTCACGTGAACGGCGCCGGCAACTGGATCAGCGAGTCAAGCTGGACGGTGGATAGTCTTGCGTGGGCCGAGAGCATCGGTGCGAGCGTCACGAACAACAGCAATTGCTACGCCATCCAGTCGGCCGCCGTCACCGCGAAGTACGCAAGCAGCAGAGCCAACGGAATCGTTCATTTTGCAAGCTCTTGTAACGAAGGTACGGCCGTTATCGGGTACCCAGCTTCCTTGCCAACCGTTAGTGCCATAGGTGCAATTGATGCCAATGGACTGCGCGCCAGCTTCAGTAACGTTGGCGAGGCGCTAGCGTTTGCTGCGCCGGGCGTGAACATCATCACGACCGACCGAACCGGCATTGAGGGATATGATCCGGGCGACTTCGCCTTTGTCCAAGGCACCTCATACGCATCCCCCTATGCCGCTGGCGTCGCGGCATTGCTCATCACGGCCAATCCCGGCATCACCCCCGAGCTTGTTGAAGCGGCCTTGCGGGAAACCGTCGTCGATCTTGGTGACCCTGGGCATGACATCCTCACCGGGTTTGGTCTCGTCAACGCGGCTAACGCGCTGCAATGGCAAATTAGCTGCGCTTCGTTAGAACCCACCCTGGCAGAGCCCGTCCCGACCCTCAAGAATCGGTATGTGTCGTTTGTGCCACCACAAGATGGCCAACGCCGAGCCATTAGGTTTACGTTACAAGATCTCCCGCCGCCACACGACACCCTCAATGGCACAGAGCTCTGGGTGGGAGAGCCGTCGGTGTTTATTGATTCAATCTCGCAAGGGACGCAGTTCTTTGGGGCACAACTGCAATGCGCGCCGTTGTTTCGTGACTGGGCTGACACGGACGTTCTCCATGTCTTCGGGCCGGAGATTATTCCCGGTGCCGCTTATCGAACCGAAACGGTACTGGAGTCTTGCTTCGCGATGACGACGCAATTCCCAAGCTACTACTCAGCATCATCTTTCCCAGAAACCACACAAACCTGGGGAGATATCGAATCACCGTTTACCGAGGACAACAAGAACCTACAGCCGGATTTCCTCGACATCAATGCTGTCATATTCGGCTTCCTGGATGATCCGGAATCGCCGGATAAACCCACAGCCGACCTTACGCCGGAGATGCCCGACCACTTAGTCAACTTCAAGGATATCTCCGCCCTCGTTAAGGCCTTCCTCGGAGAGGAATACTCGCTCGACGGACCAACCATATCGTGCCCGTGACGTGCTGTGCCTGCCGCAATAAAAAACTTGGGCTATGCATCCTCTGCCGGTGAGAAGCCACGGGCTACGAGATCCTGAATATCGATCATTCCGACTAGCTGATCGCTGCCGTCAACGACGGGCAGCTCATCGATCGCGAAGCGACTCATGATATCCAATGCTTCCGTTGCCGTAGCGTCAACAGCGACCCGCTTGGGATCGCGCGTCATGATTTCCGATACGGGGTCCGACTTTCGCCATCCATCGGCATGGGTCATCAAACGAAAGAAGTCTCCGTGCGTGACGAATCCGACCAACTTACCGCCTGCGTCCACCACGGCCGCTGCGCCAGAGCGTCGAGGTGAAGCGAGAATCGCTGCAAAGCACGATTCGATCGACTCGGCCGTGGTCACTGCCGGGCAGTCAGCTTCCGTGCGCATGACATCAGACGCCTTCATCAAAAACCGTCCGAGCGCACCACCGGGGTGATAGCTCGCATACTGCTCGGGACGAACAGATTTCAACGCCATCACGCTCAATGCCAAAGCATCACCTAACGCCAGCATCGCCGCCGTCGAGCTACTCGGCGCTAACCCCAAGGGACAAGCCTCGGGCGTTTCGCCAATGTGCAGAACGCAATCCGCAAACGCCGCAGCCGGCGACTTCGGGCAAGCCGTTAACAAGACCACGCCGCAACCGACCTCACGTAGACGCGGCAGCAAACGGACCAACTCCGAGCCACCACTCTTGCTCAATGCGATGATAACATCGTCCGGGTGAATCATGCCGAGATCACCGTGCAGCGCCTCCACAGGGTGGATGCCGTAAGAGAGTGTTCCAGTGCTGGCTAGCGTCGCTTGGATTTTGTTGGCGATAAGCCCCGCCTTGCCAACGCCGGTGAGGCAAACACGCCCCCGACAAGCAAGAACCATCCGAACGGATTCGACGAAAGAGTCCCCCAAACGTGAGGCTGCATCGCCGATGGCCGCCGCCTCCGCGTCTAGCACGGCGCGACCCTTCGCAAGGATGAACGCATCACTCTCGGCGGGCGGTACGGACTCGCTATTTGGCTTGTTGGTTTGTGTGGTGGCCATAGGCCCGACATTGTCCTCTCAACGGCAAAGTTCCTCAACCGGCGAGGAATAATCTCGAAAATCAGGGGTGTTCGCCCGTTTCCAGGTCGGTCGTAAGCCGTCCCGCTTCGATACCTGCGTCAACCAAACTCCGGATAGCCGCTCTGACAACCGCTGGCGACGGCTCCACATCAACCAATGCCACTAGGTGAACCACAGTGCCAAGCCTTTCTTTGGCCAGTGCCGCGGCAGCCTGAGCGGGCGTGACAATTGTCGAGCGCCGCCAAAGTCGCCCCTCATCATCTAACGACAACGTGAATGATCGACCTCCCCCCACGCCGATGAGCAGCACACAAGCGGTACCCACCGGCGGAATCTGTGGCGTGTTTGCGGAAAGCCAAAGCTGATCATCATCAGCGCTGTGGGATCGATCCAATGAGAGCAGCGCGCTCGGAAAATCCACCACACACGCCACGGCACCCTCGACATCGGCAGCAAACCCACCGTCCGAATGCCTTCGCGACCCACTAAATACCCACCGCAGCCGCGTGGGAGCTTCGCCGTTGGCCAACCGGACCAAGTCCCTCGCCGGCACCTTGCGAGCGGCATGCCCCTTGCCAAACCTAACGGTGACCGAAACCTCAGCACCACTCGGCGGCATCATGCGCTGCAACTTCTCGCTGTAAGTCGGCGGGTGGCCAGGCTCTGCACCCAACAGCCCGATCGCCTGATAAATGTGATACGGACGGGCCGAAACGACCAAGACACTCTCGTGTTCACGTGAGTGCGGTGCGCACGCGAGAAGCTCAAGTGGTCCTCGACGAAACGCCACTTTGGCGCTAACCTCAACAACCCGCGCTGACCAATCAATGCGGACGCCCGGCGCAAAATCCACGATCCGAGCATCCCGACTTTGCGCCAGCTCAATTCGATCAGTTAACTTGTCACCACCCGAAGCTATTGGCTGCGCATACGCACTGAAAACGGAGACCAGCATGAAGAGCGCAACGGCAATACCACGCGCAGCCACAGCACAGCGTGGCGGACGCCCGCAGGATTCGCGCACCACGCACGACCGATTGGCTAAATGCCGCGCATGAAACATTCGCTCAGGCCGACGTTATGCCCCAGAGAACGAAGGAAACGCCAGCTCCTCCTGCTCGGACTGGATGATGATCTTTGGCTTGATTAGGATGAGCAGGGTCTGCTCGTCCTTGATCATCGTGCGCGACGAGTACGCGCGTTTGAGCAACGGAATCTTGGAGAGCACCGGCACGCCGGCTTCCACTTCGGTCTCGCTGGCAAGCTTCTGGCCACCGATTAACAAGGTACCGCCGTCAGGCACTGAGACCGTCGTCTGCACGCGCTGACTGGACAGCGTCGGCAACTGAATGAACGCCGCAAGCGCCGTGCCACCACCAAACCCACCGCCCGCACCACCACCGCTGAACGGAATCGTCTGCAAGTCCAGCAAACGGGTGAGACCGGGTCGCAGCGTCATGGTCACGTACCGTTTGTCAGCCGTAACGGTGGCGTTCACATCGAGCACGGCACCAGAATCGATCGTACCGGTCTGCGGAGCCTGAGCCACCGCTCCCGTTGCGACAACCGGGTTAAGCGTGCTCACGAAATTCTGCTGGACAGTCACCGCTACCCAAGATCGCTGACCATTAAAAAGCACCAGACGCGGGGCCGTAAGCACCGACGTCCGCGAATCGGCTTGTGTCGCCCGAATCAGGAAGTCAACCTGGATGTTATCAAGGAAGCTCCCAAAAATGCTGAGAGCCGGTCCAACCGTGGTGCCGGCAAAGCTACCAGGAATATCACTACCGAGGTTGGCGGGATCAGTGTAGCCCAGGGTGTTGCCAGAAATCGGAATCGGCGTTCCCCGGCCACCACTCCCACCGGAAAAACCAGGCGTCAGGTAAGGCTGCCCAAACGGCTGGTTGATGACACCGTTCGGTGTAGCCATCGCGGTTCCCAGCCCCGGGGTGTTTGGAACGAAACCAAGCCGCGAGAACGATCTCGGAAGAAGCAGGTTGCTACCCAGGACAGGGTCTGTCAGCGCGCCGCCGCCATCAGATGGAACGAAATCGAAACCGGCACTGCCCGAGTTCAAGACAATATCAAGATCAATACCCATCTCTTCCAGGTAGTGACTGGACACGGTGATAAAACGCGCATCAACGGCAATCTGAACCGCCCGTTGCTCACGAAGTTTCCCCAACAGACTGCTGATTTTCTGCTGGCCCGCCGAGTTCTGCGTGATGACAAGCTGACCGTTGAACTCGTCAATCGTGCCGATCGAACCGCCACGCCCCTTCCAGCTATTCGGGAAAACGTTTTCCTGCAAGAGGTCGATAATCTGACGAACGCGATCACGCCGCCCAGGATCCTCTTCACGCTCGTCATCGTCGTCGTCACCATAGAGCCACGGACGTTGCTGAGCCTCAGTCGTGGCGGCGGCCTGAGCCAAACGGTTCGCATCGCGAAGATCCATCAGCGGCGCGTCATTAAAAACGGGGATTTCCATCAACAGGTCGCTGATGTCGTAGACGGCTTGGTACGTCTCATGATCGAGCGTATCCTGGGTCGCTACCTTGATAACGCCATCGCTCAAGGCATAGCCCACGGCCACCTCGCCGCCGCCAGCCTGTTCAAGTACCTCCGTTAGCGCCTTCCGCAAAGAGATTTCCCCGGGAAGTCGCAAGTCAATAATGGCGTCAGCATCCACACCGGCACGTTTTAGGTCGTGCCAGTTCACTATGATCGGCAGCCGATTCGCAGTTGCCAACTCTTCCATGACATCGCCGAACGTCGCATCAGCGAACTGTACCGTCGTGTCCTGGTCCAGCGCGGAGATGAGACGGCGGTTCCGCGAAACGCCCGGTCCCTGCCGCTCGGGGCGGACAATCATCTCTCGCCAGTTGTCAGGATAACGAAGCTCCTCATGCCACGGAATCTTCGCCTCCTCGACCCCCTGAAGCACGCGCTGCGTCTCGGCGTAAAGCGCATCCCGCAACTCACGACTGCGCCTCATATCGCGTCGTTCGACCAACTCATCGGTTAGCCAGCGAGCACTTTGGTTGCGTGGGTCAATAACGCTAACTTGACGAAGAATGTTGATGGCCGCGTCCAGGTCACCGTCTTTACGATGCTGGATCGCCTGTGCCATAAGGCTTGCGACCTGCCGCGCTCGATCCTGCGCGTCCTGCTCCAATCTTTCTCGGCGTTCATCCTCGACCGCGCGTCGCGTCTCGGCCACCACACGCTCGTTGTAGTCACGGGCACGTTGTTCCACGCTCGCAGAGAGCGTTTCGTACTCATCACGCAGGCTATCATACTTCGATAGCGGGTCGGCGAATTGCTTCCCAGACTCAATCACTTGCCCAGCCCGAATCAACAGTTGCCTGCAGCGGTCAAACCGCTCACCATCAACTTCAGCGTTAATTGCTAACTCCACATCGCGATACTCTGCGACGGTGCGTTGCCAGTTGATCCGATCCTCACGGCGAATCTGGTCGATTAATGATTCCGCACGTGTTCCCGACGCATTAATTTGAGCGTCCCGGACACGCGAAAGACCATCTACGGCCTCTGGAAATCCAGCAACCATCGACAGCGCTTCGGAAAACAGGCGCTCTGCCTGCGAGTAACGGCCGGCATCAAAAGCATCGTTCGCTTCAGCAGTGAGCGTGCGCGCCCGATCCACGTCAGATGTCGTCATCGGTACGTCATCAGCAGGCTCATTCGTCTGCGCAACAAGCTGAACACGGGCACCTCTTGCAGCATCGTTGCGCCTGCCCCGCGCACCATCGAGAAGCGTTTCAGCCGCCGAGCTAACTTGCGGCGACACATAATCGTTAGCTAAGACGCCACGAAGCAGTCGTGTCGCCGCAGCGTGATCGTCGGACGCGAGAGCCGTCTGCGCATCTTCAAGATCACGCACGCCCTTCTCCTGCATCGTGATCGCCACTTGCACACGGTTGAGGTATTCGTCACGGCGCATTTGATCGGCTCGCGATAGTTGTGATCGATCAACACTGACGAGTAGCTCCTGCGCAGCGAAGTATTCGCCCGCCTCAAACATCGCCACGGACCGGTGAAGCGCATCACCTTCATCAGCACGCACGACGCCAGCTGGCATCACCACCAAGAGTGCCACGGCAACAAACGCGACCCTCACAGGTATCTTGAAGCTATTCAACAGAAACTCCTCCTCGCTAACCGCCGATCCAACACCACAAGCGACGCAACACCCGGCACGCCAAGCGACGCGTCTTACGATGCCAGCTTTAACTTCAGCCTACCACTCAGCACGGTGCCCTCACAACCAGCACCAATCCGCTACTACGACCCAAGCCCGACCCGGCACACCCAATTCGAGCCTCCGCGGAGAAACCGAGCCCTAAGCCGTTGATTCTAGGGGTCTAGCGCGGTACTCGCAAGTCCTTACGCAAGCTAGTTTTCCGGCTGCGCTACGTACTGACGGGCACCAACGACGAACGCGAAACCGCCGGCCGGACATCCTATTTACTTGGCTTCCACTTTCGACTCTGTGCCGCCCGTAGGCTCGGATCGTCCTTGTCAATAGGCAAGAACCGCTCTGAGAGCGTCCCGCTCGAGTCCACTAGCGCCACAGCACAGGCCCCCTTGGTGCGACCTCCGAAACGAACGCCTTCACGGCCGCCACCCCGCTTACGGTCCCGAAATGGGCGGTCAAAATCAACATCTAACAGAATGGCGTCGCTGTGAAAATCTACCAACGCAAGATCCGCCACCAAAGGATCCTCCAAGTCGGGGACTTCGACACGAACCTCGCCGGCTACCGCATCACCAACGGCAAGCTGAAGCTTGCGTGATTCGACCCAAACACCTTCATACCATTGGTGAACTCTAAACCCGACCTGGGCGTCCCGCTCATCCTGGCTGACGACGTAATACTCTACATCCGGGGCCACGACTATCGGATCTGACGGTTCGGACCACTCCCCAGCGACATAGACGCGCTTGGCATCTTCGGGTTCGCGAAATTTTCCCGGATCACCGGCGAGACGGTTGAAGAACTTCTGTCGAACCCGATACTGATAGGTCTTGCCGCTCTCAACCTGCCCCGGCCTGGCATCATTAACCCACACCTGTTGAAGCGGAAGCTTTTCTCTTGCTGGTCGCTCCAGGCCGTCGTCATTATCCTCGACTAATTTCTGATCCTGCCCGGCTCGTCGGCGATTTTGCCGCTCGATATCCCTGTAGAGCTGTTCAGCTTTCGCCTGCAATGTTTTGGCCTTCTGCTTGTCGGTGGGACTGGCCTCTGCATCCCGCATCACCTCGTTGTACATGTTCCGCGCGGACATGGCGTCGTTGGGGTTGCTCGTTGCTTTGGCTTGCGCCACTAAGGCGGCCGCGTTCGCAAAAACTTGACGCGCACGGGCTGCCGCATTGTCCGCGGCTTCTTCATCTCCACCCACGCCACAAAGTCCATAACGATCCTCAGGTTCGGCCGCAGGTGCGTCATTGGGGTAGCTGATTTCGTCGTCTTGTTTGAGCACATCGTGACAGGTGGTTAGAATCGGGAACGACCACTCGGTGCCATTCTCAATGACAGGGATAAGCGGACGAAGCAACTCAAGCTGCACTTCTGGCTTGCTAAGCCCATCAACAAAGGCTTCCAAACGATTCAACGTCGCGGGATCGGACTCCACGCGCCCGTCGGCTTGACGAAAATTGATCTCAGGCTCACCCGGCAGCGGAACACCGATACTCCAGGGTCTAACCAGCACCCAATCGTCCTCTGACCAACTCCCGTCTGATCGCTGAGAGCGCCGCTGGGCCTCCGTGGAGCCGTAAATCAGCTCGGACCGTGTCGCGCCATAAGCCAACCGTTGGCGGCTTGTCTGTTCGCGAACATCAACCAAGGAGGATACCGTGACCCAGTTGGCCGGTACAAAGGCCACCCCAGAATCACGCTCGATGGAATAGGTACTGCGTCCATGGGTCACGCGTGGCTTGGGCAATGGCATCACTTCGACGAGCTCATACTGCCCCGCAACCTGACCGGCTTTGTCCACAAGGGGCGCAGCAGGGCGAATCGACACCACGGCCGTCCAGGTCTCGCTCTGATCCAACGGTGTGAGTGACGCCGAAAATTCGTCGACCAAAGGCTCGGGACTCTCAGTCACAGTGCGTGCATCGCGGATACGTTGGCAAATCCGCTCAGCTTTGGAAGCGATAACGGTATCCAAAGATTGCGGCGTAACCCGCTGACCATCCAATTCAATCTGGTTGGGAGAAGACACGAGGTACCGCGCAACGGAACCCAGCAGCGCTACCACCGCAACGCCGAGAATCACCTTTTCTATGTGACGTTCGACCGGACTAACAAGTTGTTTCGCCATTCATCTCGCCCTTGCGTGGTCGGTTCAAACCGCCCGCTACCCGTTAACTAAATCCATTGGTGCTTGCACCGCCAGCTTGACACTACTCGGCGTCAACGCACGCGTCGGTGTCACCGCGACAAACGATGCCAAACTCATCACGGACAACGCTCGGCATTAGGCGACGAAAGACATCGCCCAGTAGAATCGTTTCAAAGTCCATCACCACAATCACAGCCGGCTCGCTTCCGTAGATCTTGCCTCGCATGTCGGGGTTCGGCGGGACGGCCGCGTAGGAAACACGCAGCAATGTATGGAAACTGTTGTTGCACAACCGCGACACAAACGTTGGTATATCCCGCTGGTCCATCACAAGCTTGACCGTAAACTGAAGCACTTCATACGCTTCACCGGAACCCGAATGAGTAAAGACCGTCAGCGGTGTCCCCGGCGGCAAGGCTTCGCCGTAGCCCTTGGGGCTCCCACCGTAGGCTTCTTCATCAGAGTCGAGCGGAATGAACTCAGTCGGTACCCGTATCGAGATGACCTCTTTGATTGGCATCACACCGACCCACGGCGTGCCACCCTCCTTCTTAACCGCTTCAGCGGTCTCGTTGTTCATGGCGGCAATCAAATCAACGACGTCTTTTTGAATCCAGTACGCGATCTGCGCATACCAGACATCCTCGGGCCAGGGCGGTTCAGCCACTTCGACATCTTTCATGCTTTCTCGAAAATCCAAGCTGGGAACACCACCACGAGCTGTCCTCGGGAGATTCTGCCCAACCCCAATGCCGTAGCAGTAAAGCCGTTGAGCGGCAGCAAGATCAGCGCGCGACCGCGGGTCGCGTCGGGCACCTTCTCGCGTCAATACACCAGCAGGATCGCGCAACGGACCCGGATCGGGCGGCTTTTTCAGGCCTTGCTCCCGCGCTAGCACCTTGCGCTCCGCCTCCTCGTCATCCACGATATCCTTCATCGTGGTAAACTCCGAGGAACTCGCGGGCAAACCAGCGGAAAGCGAATCGAACAATGCCTTCATCGCATCATGGTAGCTGCGGCGAAACTGAATCAACACCTGTGGTTGGCCATAGGGAAGGGCACCCTCAATGATCGGTTGATACCGGTATAACTTCTTCGCTCGCTCGATGACCTCATCATAATCGGCAACGATCGTATCGATACGGCGCTTGGCCGCCTGGATTTGGGTGATGTTGGCTGGCTTGGACTGTAGACTGGACAGGTCCCGATCGAGCCCGGCCGCACCATTCAATGCGGTCTTGACCTTACCCATAGATTGGTGGCCCGTAAAACCGGCTGCGATACCACCTACGGCCACCAAGGCGCTAATGATGACGAACATGTGCCGTCGCAAGAATTCCACGATCAAAACCTCCCGCTGGTGGCCCGCTTCACAAGCACACCCACTGAATGCTACACGTCGATACCGCTAGCACCACAAACCACTAGCCATCATCCCCAACGTCATCGCCGGTTTCTTCCTCGTCGACTCCGGGGAAATCTTCCAAGATCACCGAAACCCAAATCTCATACCGCCAATCATTGGCGAGCGGTTCGAATGTGATCGGGTCAACACCGCCTTGGGGTTTCGGAGCCGAACCGCGGCGACCACGGGGTTTCGCTGAACCGCGAGAAGAACCAATCTTCTCGCCACTGATGAGTACGACCTGATCAAAATAGAATCCGGTGCCGGGTTTGCGTCCGTTCTCACGGAGGGGGTCGAGAAACTCCTTCGCCAAAAACTCGATCGTACCCTCGTTGCTGCTCGTACACTTGATCTTAATCATGATCCCCGGCACATCGGTACCGGAGTCGATATCGTAGTCGTTCAGCGGCGGCGGAACCTCGACAAAACTCGTAAAATCGTTTTGTGACAGATTCGGCTCAAAGTGCGTATCAATTGCCGTAATCACGACCGTCTTGCGTTTCGGGCGTGGTGTTGCTCCAGCCGCAATGGCCGCGCGAATCGCCTCCGGATCTTTAAGTGACGCAAACGCTGGTTCCTGGGCGGGCACCGAGCGGTGCACGACCTCCAACACACGCGGCAGCAACGTCTTATTGTGCTGAAGCATGATGAACTGTTCCGTGTCGGCCCGTTCCGTATCACCCTGGCCACTGAGACGTCCCAACTCCTTCTTGAGCAGGTTGCCGGCAGCCACGATCGTCTTCGCCCGGGCGCGCGGAGAACCTGCACCCGACGGCCCGGAATCGATCACGTTGGCAGCGTCATCGACATCTGAGACAACCTGCGCCGCATCGTTACCAGCAGCCAACGCAGAGAGATCCGTTAATTGCCGAAACCAAACCAGCCCCCCAGCCAGCGCCAGGCAAGCGGCCGTCGCGGCAAAAGCGGGTTTTTTCTTCCGCCAAACGGCCTGCTTGGCGATTTCTCGCGGCAGTAGGTTGCTGTTTACCTTGGTGAGATCAAGCCCTTGCAATGCCAGCCCATACGCTGCTGCAAAGCTGGAGAACTGCTCGCGATAGGTATCCTGGTCGGCTAACTGAGCGGACGAGCCATTCTGAAAGGCGTCCGGGCGTACAACATCGATACCGAGGTTTTGCTGAAGGTATTTCTGAAGCCCTGGAAGCCGAAATGCGTTGCCAAGACCGACCACCCGGTTGATCTCTGCATCGCGGTGGGTGGAAGAGTAGAACCCGATCGACCGCTGCAACTCCTGCACCAGATCCGCGAAAACCGGCCGCATTGCCTGGAATACCTGCCTGGCGTACTTGCTGTCAGCGGCGGTTCGCTTGAGAGACTCGGCCTTGGCAAATGAGAGTTTGAATGCCTTTACAATCGCTTCCGTGAAGCTGTTGCCACCAATCTGTACGGTACGCGTCCAGAGACTATCCGGCGTCGCGATGATTAAGTCCGTATTATCAGCCCCAATATCCAGAAGAATGGTGGTGTTGTTTCCGAACATGCCGTCGAAGTTGGCTGCGTTGTACACCGCCAGCGGTGAACACTGCACCACCAACGGCTCGATTGAGGCCTGCTCAAAATGAAGCAGATGCTCGCGGATGAGCTCGCGTTTCATCGCAAAAATACCGACCTCCAGATCGGGCATGCCTTCCTGCTGGAAGGTTTGATAGTCCCAGATGACCTCATCAAGATCGAACGGAATCTGCTGGTCGGCCTCATACCGAACAATATCCGGCACACGTTTGGGGGCCACGGGCGGCAGCTTCGTAAACCGGGCCAAGGTATGCTGCCCCGGCACGCTCACCACAACCTGATCCTTGGTGATGTCATGACGGGAAAGAAACTTCTCAAGCGCAACGGTGATCAGAGCGTTGCGATCGGCGTCGGGCTGAGACAGAATCTCCTCGTGCTCAATGTACTCCACGGCCAGGATATCGACCTTGCCATCAGCCGCAGAACGCAGCTTGACGGCTTTCAGGGCACACCGCCCCAGATCCAGACCCCAGACGGATTGTGAACTTGCCACTAACGTGACCTCCATTCAGCGAGCCCAATGGCCCACCTGATGATACCTAGCCCAGCCGCAGATAAACTTCCGCGCTTTTGTCTAAGCCGGTTTTGTAGTAGTTTCCAACCATGATGGCTCGGAAGTATCGGCTTACAACACTAGGCTGTAAAGTCAACCAGTACGAGTCACAGGAACTCCGCGGCGTTCTGTCGTCACTCGCTTGGCAGCCCGCTCGGCAAGGTGAACCAGCCGACATCGCCATCGTCAACACCTGTGCCGTCACCGGGTCCGCTTCTCGAAAGAACCGCCAAGCCATCCGCCGTCTAAGCGACGGAGGAAAAACCCCTGTCATTGTCGTGGGATGCGGCGCAAGTGCCGACGCCGCCCAGCTCGAGCGAATTAGCGGTGTCGAGGCCGTCCTCGGGCACGATACCGACATCCGCACCGCCGTGGCCGAGTTACTCAAGGCGCGGTTTGGTCAACCACAAGCCGAACCGCAACTACCTCAGCCCCCCGCATCCGGGACCGCCGATAATGCCAGCTCAACACGGATTATTCCCCTCACATTACCGGTAGTCAAGGCTGAGAACGCCCTGACCTCCCAGATCCGTGCCTTCGACGGACACCAACGCGCGTTCCTGAAGGTGCAGGACGGCTGCGATGCGTTTTGTAGCTATTGCATCATCCCCCGGCTGAGGCCCGCCCTGAAAAGCAAACCAGTCGAGGTGGCCGTCCAAGAGGCCGAGGCTCTTGTACGGCATGGGCACAAGGAAATCATCATTACCGGCATCTTTTTGGGGGCGTACGGCCGCGATACGGC
>JAJRSR010000130.1 GCA_024278695.1 Planctomycetota bacterium
TGCCACGTTGGTGCGCCGGGGCCTTGTGGAAGAAGTCAACATTCTTGCCGACGATCTGATCCGCCGGGCACGGAAGGTACTGCTCGACCGACTTAAGCGTCTTGAGGCTGACCGGGTTCATGTAGGTGATGTTGAAGTCCGTATCCGCGAGGATGCAGGCCGTGGGTGAGTTCTCGACCATCTGCTGCAAACGCTGCTGCTCGGCTTCGGCCTGACGCTTCCGCGTCACGACATCCCACGTCAGCATCGGACCGATGAAGTTGCCTTCTTCGTCGTTGATCGGTGAAATGAGCAGTGACAGTTTTTCTGGACCAAGCTCAATGTCCGCCATGTGCGGTAGGTTGGCCGGGTTCGAGAGAACGCCACGCTGCAACGCCGGGTTCCTGTGGAAGAAATCGATATTCTTGCCGACGACGTCCTGCGCGGGGCACGGCAGATACTGCTCGACGGACTGAAGCGTCTTGAGGCTGATCGGGTTCATGTAGGTGATGTTGAAATCCGAGTCTGCGAGGATGCAAGCCGTGGGGGATGAGTCGATCATCTGCTGCAACCGCTTGGTTTCTGCCTCGTTCTTGCGTTGCTCGCCGACTTCTTCCCAGTTCACGACATGCCCGATGACTTCACCCGTATCGTCAGTGACGACGTTGATGTTGGTCTCAAGCACGACGGAGCCGAAACCAAGATCAGCCTGACGCGGGAAGTTGGCCGGGTTCGACAGGATCTTCTCGATTTTGTCGGGGTCGCTATGGAACCCATGGATCGACATGCCGGCGACGTTGGCCACGTCTACGTCAAAGGCCTTCTTGATCTCGTCCGCCACCGTTTCCAGTGTGGCCAGCGCTTTCTTGTTGGCGTAGACGAGCTTACGGTCCGCATCAGCCATGAAGACATTGGTCGACAAATTGTCCAGCGCCGCGCACATGCGTGACAGTTCCGGCGCGATGCCGTCTGTGTTACCCGACTTCTCTGTTTTCGTTGCCATTATTCGTTTGCCCTTGCTTTGCTGGAGCCCGATGCTCGAAACCCGTATTTACTCATTATGCCCGCCGGCGTCGGGCGCCACCGTCTATTCTTCGTTCTTTGCCACCTGCGACAGTTTGGCCTTCGCCTCTTGCGATAGGATCGTTGCCGCGTTCAGCAAAATCATGATCTTCTTGTCCATGCGTACGAGGCCAAGAAGGTAGGTCCTGTCCAAACCAGTGAGTCCGGTCGGCGGCGGTTCAACCTGGTCGGCGTTGATGCGAAGCACCTGGCTCACACCGTCCACGATGATCCCAAACGTCGTACCCGCTGTGTTGATCACGATGATGCGCGTGTGCTCGGTTGTGTCTGAGACTTCCAGTCCGAAGCGCGTACGCAGGTCCACAATGGGAATGACTTTCCCGCGAAGGTTAATTAAGCCTCGGATGTAGTCAGGCACCTCGGGGATCTCGGTGATTTCGCCCAGCAGGATGATCTCCTGAACACCCATGATGTTCAGTCCGTACTCCTCCTTGGCGAGTTGAAAGCTGACGACCTGGGTGAGTTGTTGCTTATGGCTAGCAGCGTCAGTGGCCCCGACGCATGGCGTCGTGGATGTTGACGACGAGGGCTGAATGGCTGTGGTCATCGCTGTTGGCTCCGCGTGCGGATTTCTCAATCATCGTCATTTGCCCCCCCGACTGACGCTTGCTGACAATCAATCGGGAGACGGCCGCGTCCGCTTGACATGTTTTAAAGGTGCATGGTACGGCTTCTCCGGGTCCGGTAATTGCATCGCTGGTTGCCCGGTCCTGACGCCATTATCGCTCGTGACTCGCCGCCGCGCAGGACTGTGCATAAAACCCGTACAGCGCATTGGCCGATAAAGTAGGTGTTATCGAACCATGAGCTACCGGCGGGTGTGGTGGCAGCAATCGCGAAGCGACACCGTCACGGCAACAGCCACCAAGCAACTTATCGAGCACAAGAAAAACACGAAACGAGCGACGGCGATCATGAAAAAGAATGTCATGCAACGGGTGGTGGGGTACGCGGGACTTGCGATGGAGCTACGGAAAGTCAAGCGATCAACGGATGAAACGGTGCGTGCGAACGCCAGATGCCATCTCTCTGAACGCATGGGAAAGCTTCGCGGGCTTCCGCAAAAAATCGGCCAGATCATGTCGATGGCCGACGACGCCGAAGCGGCCAACCCTTTCTCTGATCTCACGGACGGCGCGACACCATTGCCGCTGACTGATATCGTGCCCATCCTCGAAGGCGCGTGGGGCGTTCCGGTCGATACCATTTTATCGGACTTGGAGCCGGACGCCGCAGCGGCATCGCTGGGGCAGGTTCACCGGGCCCGGCTTCACGACGGTCGTGATGTCGCCGTCAAGGTCGCCTATCCCGGAATCCGCAAGGCCGTCGAGAGTGACCTGAAAATGCTTGGTTGGCTTTCCGCGCCGGTGGGGGATCTTCGGCGGGGGTTCGATCTCGATGCCTACCGGCAGGAAATCGTTCGCGACCTCAACGAGGAACTCGATTACCGTATCGAGTTGAAGCACCAGAAGTCCTTCGCGCAGATCGCCGCACGTTTGACCGGGCTCGCGGTTCCGGAACCGGTGGAATCGCTCTGTTGTGAGCAGGTGCTTGTGTCGAGCTGGGAAGACGGGGATCGCATCGAAGACGTGAGCCGATGGCCCCAGAAGCAGCGTGGAGAATTGGCGCGGCGGGTGCTCAACCATTTTCTCACCATGCTGTTCGACCACGGCTTGGTACACGCCGATCCGCACCCCGGTAACTACCGATTCCGCAACGATCCCGACAACGGTCCCACGGTAGTGCTCTATGATTACGGCTCTGTGACCAAGCTGAGCACGCAGGATAGACTGCTATTGCTGCGTTTGGTGACCGACACGGTGAAGATGCAGGGTGATCCGCTGGCGATCCTCGCAGCGATGGGTTTCAACGCTGACCTGCTGGAGCCCATCGCCAAAAAACTCCCGGCCGTGTGCCGCGTGTTGTTCGAACCATTCCAAAGCCCGACCAAGTTCGACACCAACACCTGGAACCGGACGGAGCGGATGAACGATATTCTCGGTGATGATCGTTGGAACTTTCGTATGGCGGGACCGGCCAAGTTGTTCCTGTTGATGCGGGCATTCCGGGGCGTTCTCTACTATCTTCAGCGCCTTCAGGCACCGGTCAGTTGGAACCGCACGCTCGATCCGATCATCGCCCGGCACGGCGCGTTGGCTTCGAGCGTGACCATTCCAGCGTCATCCGTTCCAACCACGACGTTCAGCGCGATGGCCAAGCACCTGCGGGTGGAGGTTTATCGCGAAGGGTGCCGATCGGTATCGTTGACCATGCCGATCGGTGCGATCGAAGACCTGGAAAACGTGATCGACGAAGCGGTCGTTCGACGGATCGAGGCGCGGGGCGTCAGCCTGGCAGCGCTGGTGCGGGATAGCCGGCGCGGCGGCTACGCCCCCGGTGAACTGTTCACGCTCGACGTCGCCGAAGAGAACAAGACGGTTCGCGTCTGGACGGCGTGACGCGCTGAGCCCTGCCTTTTCACGGCGCAAAAAAAGAGCCGGTCACCGTCTCCGGATGCCGGCTCTTTTTGTCGGAATGATGAATGACCTACTGGGTGCCGCCCAAGTTGATGGCGCCGGTCAGCAGTTCCATTGCGGTGTCACGCGTGAAATTGCCGGTGGCCTCGACGGCTCCATTTCGGATTTCCATCAGGAATGCGTTGAAGCACGAATTCACCATCATGCCAGGAACCATCAACGCCGCGATCATTGCCCATTTTGCTTTTGAAGTCTTCATACTGACAACTCTCCTATCTTTCTTTGCCTAGGAACATGCCGTTTTGCGAACGTTACATTGAGGTGTCGTCCTTGCGACGACCGACGCCTCGTCACTAAAAACAATACCTGTATTGAATGTAAAACAGGTCAGCGTCTTCGTTGGGACCTGTGTTGGCGATAAAGTCCTGAACCCAAAAATGGGAGTAGCCCAGCAGTAAGGAAGAGTGAACATCCATTTTCCACAACACCGTCAGGTCGAGCTCATGGCCCACCTCGCGACCGCTCCTGCCGGTGCCGTCTCGCCGACCCGGAGCACCGCCTGCGTTGTAAAGGGCGTCATTTTTGGAGTTTAACCAAAACGTATGAAAAGCCGCAGCCGTTCGCACTTTTTTGGGCACTGGCCAAGCCGTCAGGTTCACGTTCAAAGCGTTGATATTCTTACGCCCGATGAGGTCCAAATAGCCGAAGTACTTGTGACCCAACGGGAACATCTGATCGAACGTCCCGACGGAAGAGTCAAACGGGTCGCTGTCACCGGTGGCCAGATCAAACCCGGCACCAAGCCGCGGCTTGTAGGTGACGTTCTTAAAAGTGTAGCCACCATCAATAGCCAACGCCCACGCCTGCACCGTATCTCCGGCCCAGTTACCCCACTGCCCGGCAAGCTCGGTTTCGTAGTCCCACGCGCCGGTCTTGCCCCA
>JAJRSR010000131.1 GCA_024278695.1 Planctomycetota bacterium
CGACGCGTTCGAGCAGCTTCGCATGATCGGCAATCTCGAGGCCGATGACGCCAAGCTCCTACAAATTGTCATCGTGGGGCAGCCCGAGCTTCAGCAACGTTTTGCCTCACCCAAGTTCTGCCAATTGCGGCAGCGCATCTTCCGTAACTTCCATCTCTCCGCGATGAACCGCGAAACGACCGAAGGATACATCCACCACCGGCTGTCGGTGGCTGGCGCGGAGAATCTTTCGCACATCACGGACGACGCGATGGACCGCATCTTTGAGTTTTCGCGCGGGGTGCCGCGTATCATCAACACACTCTGCGACAACGCCATGTTGAGCGCGTATTCCGCAGACCGCAGCGAAATCGACGGCGATTCGATCCGATCCGTGGTCGAGCAGATGATGGTCACCCAGCCGACGACAGACGATACATCGCACGCGTTTGCCGCCGCCGATCGTACCTCCCCGGCAGCGCCGCCGGCACCGCTTCCTACGGCACCATCGCAGACACCGGCATCGACCGCGTTGCGCGCCGTCGCCGCCGGTCCTGCCAACCCGCCCCAGCAAGCAGCGCCGAGACCTCGACCACGTCTGGCCAAACAGTTCGCGCGTCGTCGCCCGGCTCCCGCTGTCGCACCCTGGCCAGCGGCGTTGTCCGCGCAGCAGGACCGTGTGAACGCGGAGAGTGCTTCACTGCTATCCAAGGCCAAGTGCGCGCGGGCGGAGCTTGAACCACTCGTGCGAAGGGCCGAGTCCCTCGTGACTCGGGCTCAGTTGGCCGTCGATGATCTGGCGCGGCGCGAGGAGCGGCTTCGCAGTGTGGATCGAACCGTGTCCGTCGTCGTTCGTGAGCTTCGGAGCCTGCTCGAACGGGCGCAGCGCACGACGTCAGCACGTATGCCTCGGATTCGTAGCACGCCTCAAGCCCCGTCGCCCAAAACGGAATCAACCCAAACAGGGTCATCCGGACAGCCACGTGACGAACGAATACTCAAATCGGTCGAGGCGAGCCGAGAGCGAGTCGAAGGTTTTCAGCGACGGGCCGCGCAACTTCGCGGACTGTTGGATACTGCACGCCAAGGCTTAGCCAATACGGACAGGGCTGAGGCCACACATGATGCCGATGCGGTGCAACCGGACAAGGTGAACGCAGTCTAACGCGCCTCCAATCCAACCACGCTCCAGCGATCGACATCAACGCGCACGGGCCAGGAACCTCATGACGCCTTCATCACAACCGCATCGATCTCAATCTCAATCAACATGGCCGGGTCGATGAGCGACTTGACCTCAACCATACTCGTCGCGGGCGGCGCACCACCAAGGAACTCCTTGTGAGCGCGGCCGTAATCCTCCCATAAACTAATATCCGTGACGAACATCCGCGAGCGTACGACGTTTTCCATCGACGCCCCGAGCTGACCGAGCGCCTTCGCAATGATCTCGAAACAACGGCGAGCCTGAACATACCCATCGCCAACGCCAACCACGCCGCCATCCTCGCCAACCGGAGCGGTTCCCGTCACATAGATGCAGTCCCCTGCGCGCACGGCCCGACAATAACCCACCCGCTGTTCCCACACGGTATTCGTGAAGACTCGCTCGAACGGCATTAGGAACTCCTCCGGCAATGGCTACGGTTTCGGCGCTGTCGCCTTCAACCCTAGCGCGTCAACACAAATATGAAAGATCACATTTTGCTCGATCACGCCGCGAAACAGATGAGCAGCCGGACCGTCCGCATAGAGCGGCACGTCTTCACCGCCGTGCGTCTCGTCGAACAACGGCACCATAGATTCCTGAAGATAGTCCGGCGACGTGGTATCGACCGTAGAAAGATCAGATCGCGACCCCGCAGGATCAAATCGTGTGCCACGATGCGGCATGTGTTTCGGGCCTTCCGGCTGCACATCGGATGCCCCTGCGTACCCCGGACCGTTCGCATAAGACAACGTCGTAAACGGCAGGCCGGTCGCATCGCGACCCACTTGCCCCGGCGCAGCGACCGCCTTTGCGTTGGTCGTCTTACCAAGAATAGCGTGCCCCCGGGCGGCGTAACCGGAGATTGTCATCACATGGCTATGGTCTGCGGTGACGACAATCAACGTATCTTCCCGGCGGGTCATGTCGCGTGCCGCTTTGACGGCATTCGCAAACTCGATCGTCTCGGTCAATGCCCGGTGCGCATTGGTAGCATGATGGGCATGGTCGATCCGACCGCCTTCCACCATCAGAAAAAATCCCCGTTCGCGCCGCGATAGGATTTCAACCGCCTTGGCGGTCATCTGACTAAGCGACGGTTCCCCGGCTCGGTCCAAAGCCCGGTCGTGCTCAAAACGCATGTGCCGCCGCTCGAACAACCCGAGCAAGTGCCCGACCTTATCCACCTTGACCTCCGCAAACTGCTTTTCATTCCACACAAACGCCGCGTTCGGTTTGGTGAGCCACGCTTTGACGAGATCACGACCATCGAGCCGGGCACCGGTCAACTCAGCATATTCCGGATCCTGTTGCGACGCCGGCAGAAGATGCTGCCGACCGCCGCCCAAGACCACCTCGATCCCATCGCCGACGTCGAACTCGATTAGCTGAGCCGCGATGTCAGGAAACCCCGTAAAACGGGCCGAAAACGACAACCAGCTATCGTCTTCCCACCAACGCTCGGCCGCATGGGCATAACAAGCGGCCGGTGTCGCGTGCGTGACCGAGGTGGTCGTTACGATCCCGGTAGCCAAGCCAGCGCGCTCGGCCAACTCCAAAATCGTCGTGAGCTTGTGCCCGGCCACACTAACGGCACCGCGCTCCGGCGTCTGGTCCACAGAGAGAAACCCGGCCCGTGTCTTCACGCCGGTCACCATCGCCGTCATCGTGCCGGCCGAGTCGGGTGTTTGAAGATCGGTATTGTAGGTCTTGACCAACGCGGTGTAGGGAAACGTCTCAAAAAACAGAAGGTTCTCCTCGCCCGGTTCGCCGCGAAGCTGACCCTCAAGAATACGAGCGGCCGTCACCGTGGCTACGCCCATGCCATCGCCGACGAACAGGATCAGGTTCTTCGCGCGACCACCCACCGGCGTCAGTTTCTTCGTACGTGCAACGTGCTCAGCGCCATCACGAAACCACTGCCCCGGTGACTCCACACGTTTCGGTTTTTCTTGCAGAGGCTCTGCACAGGCTCTGAAACCCGCAAAGTGGCTCACACCAAAGAACCAACACACAAGCCCACCCACAAACGCCGCTCGATAGGAGGAGGGTGCGGCCATTATCGATACGCCTCTATCGCCGCGACGGCCAACCGGTCGCACGCCTCGTTTTCCGGATGCCCACTGTGCCCGCGAACATATTCATAGGACATATCAAAACGGGAGGCCAGTTCATGCAGCGTTTTCCAGAGATCAACGTTTTTAACCGGGGGGGCATTGGCTTTTTTCCCGCGCCGCCAGTCGTTGGCGATCCACCCGTGAATCCACTCCGTCAGCCCTTTGATGACGTACTGGCTGTCGCTCACCAGACGAACCGCGATCTTTGACTCCGATTTCAATGATCGAAGCCCTTCGATCGCGGCCATCATCTCCATGCGGTTGTTTGTCGTGTCGGCCTCCCCACCGGACAGTTCCTTGACGCTGCCCGTACTCGGGTGTTTGAGGATTGCCGCCCAGCCTCCGGGGCCGGGGTTCCCGCTACAGGCACCATCGGTAAACAGAATCACATCAGGTTGCTCAGGCATCGCTTGCGTTACTCCTTCGGGCGTGCAGTCTCAGCCCGTGCCGCTAGTATATACCCGGTGGCTCGGGCTACCACACCGGTGCCGCGAGATTGACATGGACCATTTTCAATATATCGACGGGCAGTTGCACTGCGAGGACGTTCCGATGACGCGCCTTGCGGAAGCCTTTGGTACGCCGCTCTACGTCTATTCCAACCGAACACTAACCGACCACTACGTGCGAATCGACAAAGCCTTCGCACCGCTGAACGCGGAGGTATGCTTCTCAATCAAAAGTTGCCAAAACCTTTCGATCCTACGTTTACTAAAAGGGTGCGGGGCCGCCTTCGATGTGGTCAGCGGCGGTGAGATTTCCAGGGCACTCGAAGTCGGCGCCGACCCGAACCGCATCGTCTTCGCGGGCGTGGGCAAGTCGGATGAGGAAATCCGCTTCGCACTGGAAAGCGGCGTCGGCTGGTTTAATGTCGAATCGGAAGCGGAACTCGATAACATCGCGACCATCGCCTCGGGGCTCAACAAGACCGCGCGGTGCGCGCTACGCGTCAACCCGGATGTAGACCCGCACACGCACGTCTACACGACAACCGGCAAGCGCGAGACGAAGTTCGGCGTTGATCTCGAACGGGCCAGAAGGGTATTTCGTGATTGTTCCAGTCGCCGAGGTCTCGACCTCTGCGGCATCCACCTGCACATCGGGTCACCGGTCAACACGATCGAGCCATACGTACAATCGATCACCAAAGGCATCGCGCTCATCGAAGCACTGCGCCGCGAGGGGTTCAGCATCACGGCCATCAACCTCGGCGGCGGATACGGCGCACATTACGACGGGGATGAGGCACCGTCCGCAGCCGCGTACGCCGAACGCATCATCCCGCTGCTCAGCGAACGCGACCTTGACGTCTTGATCGAGCCCGGAAGAAGCATCGCGGCCAACGCCGGGGCGCTGCTCATGAAGACCCACTACACCAAGTCTTCCGGCGAGAAGCAATTTATCATCGTTGACGCCGCAATCACCGACATGCTCCGTCCGGCCCTGTACGGTTCGTTTCATTTTGCCTGGCCAGTGGCGCCGCACGGCGGTTTGGTCCCTGCCGTGCGTACGGCCGACACCCGATTAGAAGGCACCGCCCTCGCAGATATTGTCGGTCCGGTGTGCGAGAGTGGTGATTTCCTGGCGAAGGATCGATACCTGCCACCTATTCGGCGCGGTGATCTGATCGCCCTGTTCTCGGCCGGTGCCTACGGCTTCGTGATGAGCAGCCAGTACAACTCGCGTCCCAGAGCAGCGGAAGTGCTCGTGAGCGGAAGCGATATGACGTTAATCCGACGGAGAGAAACCTACGCCGACCTTGTGGCAGCCGAACGGCTCTAGCGACTCAACACGGACGACGACCCGATGGACGGGTGGCCGTGGCCTTAGCTGTAGGGGACACGAACGGAAAACCGTTCCAGTCCCACCCCTCTGAAAACACAAGCCACCGTCCCACCAATCACGCAGCCTGAAAACTTGCGGCGTCTTGAAAGCGAAGATGGCGCGCGTGGGCTGGCGGGAAGTTGGTCAAAACCGTCGTACGGTCAAACTCATGCGCTCGGATCGCTTTGTTGAGGAACGACGACACCGATCGAACACGGCTCCGCTTCTTACCCCACGACAGGGCGGCCGACGTCTTGCGCAACCCCACATACTCGAAATAGCTGAACACGCCGCCGGGCTTGAGGTAGCGTTGGATGATCTCAAATATCTCTGCGACATCCTTGAGCTCGAACGCGGTGAACGGCAGACCCGAAACGATATAGTCGTACGCCTCGGTCGGAGCAATCTCCTGCACGGGCTGGCGCAGCAGCCGCACACGACCGCTCGCCACCGGCTCACGGTAGTTACGATGGGACAGCACATCCCGTTCGAGAATATCGCCGAAGTCGGGATTGATTTCGCAAATGTCCAACTTATCATCCGGACCGAGAAGCCGACCGAGCTGCCTCGTCACCGAACCGGTGCCAGCACCCACCTCCAAGACGCGAACCGCACGGTTGCACCGGCGGTACTGCTCACAGAGCGCCAAGGACAAACCGCTGGAACTAGGTGCGATCGCCCCCACGGAACGGGGGTTGCGAAGGTACCTCTGGAAGAACTGTATAGAATGTGAGAGGTTCAAGAGCTACTCCTCTGTGGCACCATCCGGATGAATCGTTACACTGCCATCGGATTCGCGCGACCACGCGTCGATAATTTCAGCCGGGCATTCTAGCAGATGAAAGATTATCTGACTAGAAGCCAAACGCCCCCTTCCAAGCGGGCTGATTCCTGATAAACTCATTGTTCTCAAGCGGTTGGCCGAAATGCGAGTACCCCATGAATCAACAACGACAAGTCGCGTTCGTCTCCCTCGGTTGTGCCAAGAACCTCGTGGACTCCGAGAAGATGCTCGGTCAGTTGGCCGAGGCGGGCGTCATCATCACCACGGAAGACCAAGCTGACACCGTCGTCATCAACACCTGCGGCTTCCTGGAGGCCTCACGCACCGAGGCCGACGAGATCATCCGCGAGCTCATCGAACGTAAGAACGCCGGCGAGATCAACCGGGTCGTGGTGGCCGGCTGCCTCGTCCAGCGTGACAAGCAGCGTATGCTCGACCGGATCGAGGGGATCGACGCGTTGGTCGGCGTTAACAACCGCGACGATATCGTCCGGGCGGTCGCCGGCACCGGCTCGGCCGCGACGCGCGATACCGACATCTACCTGGCCGACTACCACCCGTGTGTTCAACTGGATACGTCGCGCCTGCGGCTAACGCCCCAACATTACGCCTACCTCCGCATCAGCGAGGGGTGCGATCAGAAATGCACGTTTTGCACGATCCCGGCCATTCGCGGCGACATGCACTGTAAACCGATCCAGGTTATCGAGGCTGAAGCGCTGGAGCTCATCAGCGACGGCGTACGAGAAATCAGCCTGATTGGGCAGGACACCACCAGCTACGGACTCGGCGACGGATCCATCAACGGCGGGCTGGCGAACCTGCTGCGGCGGCTCAACGGGCTGCCTGACATGGGTTGGCTCCGTCTGATGTACGTCTATCCGTCCATCATGACCGATGACATCATCGACGCGATCGCGACGTGCGAGCATGTGTGCAACTACATCGACATGCCGCTCCAGCACATCAACGACCGGATGCTCAAGGCCATGCACCGCCGCGTGGACCGCGATACGACCGTTCGGCTGCTGGACCGCATCCGCGAGCGAATCCCCGGCGTTTCCCTTCGGACGACGCTGATCGCCGGCTTCCCCGGTGAGACGGAGGCCGAGTTCGAGGAGCTGCGAGGCTTCATTGAGGACTATCAGTTTGACGCACTGGGCGTGTTTCCGTATTCGTTGGAGCCTGACACTCCGGCTGGTCGAATGAAAAACCAGATCCCGGATGAGGTGAAGACCGACCGCGTGGACGCCCTGATGCAGACCCAGCAAGACGTCGCGTTTGGGCTGGCCGACGCACGCTCTGGCACCACTTTTGAGGTCCTCGTGGACGAGCCGACCGAGGATGGCCAGGTGATCGCGCGGCACGAGGGCCAAGCGCCCTCGGTCGATAGTGTGACGATCGTCGATCACTGTGACATGGCTCCAGGGGAGTTTTTGACGGTTCGTTGTCACGGGCGAAACGGGTATGATCTCATGGCGAAGCCGATCGTAACGGCGCTCCCCGTGCTTTAGGTGTGGTCGAAGAATCTCTTGAATCTGCCTAATCAGATTACCGTAGCCCGACTTGGGCTCTCCATTATCTTCTTCGTGCTGCTGGGACAGTACGAGCACCGTCATCCGCAGACGTGGATGCTGGACGCGGCGTGGATCTTGTTCGCTGTGGCCGCTGGTACTGATTTTCTCGATGGCTACATCGCGCGCAAATTCAAGCTCGTCACGCCGCTCGGGCGAATCCTGGACCCGCTTGTCGACAAAGTCCTGGTCTGCGGTGCGTTCATATTGTTTGTGGGTCCGGCCTTCGTAGACGAATCCGGGCACAATGTCACCTGCGTGGCCCCCTGGATGGTGGTGGTGATCGTGGGGCGTGAGCTGCTGGTGACCGGTCTTCGCGGGTTTAACGAATCACGCGGCATCTCATTCGGCGCATCTATTCATGGCAAGATCAAGATGTGGATCCAAAGCATCTCCGCACCGACGATCCTCTGCATCATCGCTCGCGAGACGCAGGGCTGGTCCGGCGATTTGCCCGGCACGCTCAAGCTCGTTCTCGCATGGGCTACGGTCGGCGCGACGGCGCTGTCGGCGGTTCAATACCTAGCGCAATCGCGCTACATCCTCGACGAAAGCATACCCGAGTGAGTCCGCTCGATTACGTCCAAGCCGTGGTGCTCGGTATGGTTCAGGGGTTGACCGAGTTTCTTCCGGTCAGCAGCAGCGCCCATCTCGCGATCGTGCAGCACTATTTTCGGCTCGAGCCGGAAGGTGCCGTCATGCTGCTCTTCGATGTCTTCGCTCATCTCGGCACGCTGGTCGCTGTGGGGCTCGTGTTCACCAAACCCATCGCCCGATTCGCGACGCGGCTTATCGCAGAAACATCTTTCTCTTGGCGACGCCCACGCTACGCGTGGCGCATCGCGATGCTTGCGTTTGCGGCGTCTGTCCCCACCGCCATCATCGGACTCAATTTCCAGTCAACTTTCGAAGCCGCATTTAGCAAGCCGCGATGGATCGGTACAGCGCTGGTCTTGACGGGTATCATGCTCGCATTATTGGCAAAAGTGCCACGCGGACGGCTCGGCTGGAAGCGTTTCACCTGGTGGCATGCCGCCTTGGTCGGTTTGGCACAAGGGTTGGCCGTGTTTCCGGGAATATCCCGAAGCGGCGCAACCATCTGCTTCGCGTCGTATTTGGGGCTTCGTCGTCGCTGGGCAGCGGAGTTTAGCTTCTTGATCGCGGCACCGGCCATCCTCGGCGGCACGCTCCTTAAACTCCGCGATACGTTCCAGCTTCCGAGTGAAACGATTGACGCCATCCCCATAGGACCGGTCGCAGTGGGCAGCATCGTATCCTTCGTCGTTGGGATCGGTGCGCTGCTTCTGTTGCTCGGTGCGGTGCGTCGCGCGAAGCTGCATTATTTCTCGGCGTATTGCTTAGCGGTCGGCGCACTGATGATGCTGGCCTAATCGAATGTCAGCATAGTGGCACCCACGCAGCAGGGGTGCCCCATTCTTCGGGTACGCCCGAAGGGTGGGGGACGGGGTTCAACGTGATTCAGGCAGGCGAGCGACAAAGCTGATTCGCTCGGTCCTTCGCCCACCCTTCGCCGCGCGAAGCCTGGGGCACCCGCGAACGCCTCCGAGCCGCGTGGCTTTAGCCCACGCGGTACCGCAGTCGCCAACCGACACCCACTATGAGAATAATGAAACCGCTCTAGGAAGGGACTTTCGTCGCGCCCAAGGTGGCGAGCGCATCAAGTTCTCTTTCGTGGGCTAACAGGAAACGGCTCACCATCTCGGCCGTCTCAGTGTCGTCGCTAACACGCTCGCCCGCGGCACGGTATTTGGCCACCAGACGCTCATGATCGGCCATCAGTCGCGGTAACACGCGGTGCAATTCCTGAAAGTGCAAATCGGCAGACTCGAGACTACCACAACGCAACCGTGGCTCACCGCCAAGACGACTCACCCGCCCTGCCAACGCCCGCTGGCACGTTGTCGATTGTGCCAACATCTGATCCGCCAACTGTGCCATAACCACCGACGGACTCGACACATAGACGATAGACTCAAACAAACGGGGCGCAATCGCTCGCTGCTCGGCCGCGAGCAACTCGTTAAGCACAGCCAGGACGGTCTGTTGGCTCATTGCCCCGCCTCCTGGTCAGCAACCGCAAGCGACTCATGCGAGACCGGCGACGTAACCGTAACGGAATACAAGCTGGTCGAAAAACCCGCAACCCGTTCCTTAAACGGGCCTGCCGCGAAGAACAGCACGAGCAGCACGACCGCACAAACGTTGACCAAGGCAAGCCCGGACAACGGCGAACTGAAAGCGGGGCGCCTGCCGGAATCACGTATCCCCATCTGCACGACGATCCGCATGTAGTAGTAAAGACTGATAAGCGTGTTCACCGAAGCGACGACCACGAGCGACCAACCGAGCAACGTACCCGTCTGCCCCAGCGCGACCAGAATCCACCACTTGCCGATGAAGCCGGCCATCGGCGGCATGCCGATCAGCGACATCAACGCGATGACCATCGGCACCGCCAAGAGCGGCGAGCGACGGATCAACCCATTGAACCCCTCAATATCGTCCGTACCCGCCTCCCAAGAGACCATTGCCGTGACGCCAAACGCACAAAGATTCATGAACATGTAGATCACGATGTACATGAGCATCGCCGACATACCCGCCCCTGCGCCTGAGGCGCTGGGGTGAATAAAAACGGCCGTCGCCATCATCATATAGCCGGCATGCGCGATCGACGAGTAGGCCAGCATCCGTTTGACGCTTTGCTGCTTGTAAGCGGCGAAGTTTCCGACCGTTGCGGTAACTGCGGCAAGGACGCCGATTACCCAAGCGAGCGGTGTCAGCAGATTCATATTGAGCTCAGACGGCACGGCCGCACACATCATCGACATGAAACGCGCCAGCATGACCAAGCCGGCCGCCTTGCTCGCGACACTGAGCCATGTGGTCACTTCGATCTTGGCACCCTGGAACGCATCCGGGCACCAGAAGTGAAACGGCACAGCCGAAATCTTGAACGCGATGCCCACGAACACGCAGGAGAGCGCCACACCGAGCAGGGTCACGTTTGCGCCGCCGCTCATCTGTGCCACCGTAAAGGCGGCGATCTCCGTCATGCTCAGACTGCCGACCAAACCGTAAACCAAACTCGTACCGTAGAGCATGATCGCCGCACACACCGCACCGAAAATCATATACTTCAGCGACGCCTCAGCACCGACGCGATCACGCTTGTCGAAGCCGACAATGGCATAACTGGGAATGGATGCCATTTCAATGGCGATCACCATCGTCAAAAGGTTGGCCGAACTGACCATGAGCGACATGCCCAGGGCGCTGCCTATCAGTAAAATGAAAAACTCCGGGGCATTGCGCTCGGTCCGGGCGGAACCCATCAACCACAGCAGACTCACACCCGCGAGAAAGACCATGAGCAGTAGCTGAAAACCGACGGAGAGCTTGTCCGCAACCAGTAAACCGAGAAACGGCTCTGCGGAGAACCCGCTCACCGCCGCATCGCCGACCGTACCCATCACCCGCCACGCCAGGAAAAACGTGACCGCAATGCCGAAGGAAGCCGCGACCGAAATGGTCCTGGTACCGCGACCGATGACAATCGGACACGCCACGATCAGGAGCATCGTGCAGACCATCGCGATCATCGGCGAGAACAGAAACAAGTCCCTGCCGACGTCAAACGCTTCCCACAAATTGGTTTGTCCCAAGAGGCTGTTCATTACTGCTGATTCACTTCCACTAGCCGATCAATCCGCCGCTCACCGCCGACTGCGACACCATCGCGATCGCGTTGGTTACTTGTTGCAGCATCAGGTCCAAGGTGCCGTTGGTGAAGTTAAACACCGTCTGCGTGGGGAAGATCCCCAACGCAATGCAAAGTACCGCGAGTGATGCGAGAATAAAGGTCTCGCGTCCCGACACGTCCAAATAGCCTTTGTATTCCTCGCGTTCCTTGCCGAGGTAGACCCGGCGGATGAGCCACAAAATATACGCCGCCGTCAAGATCACACTGGCGGCCGCGATGATCGCCAAGGGGTAGGCCCACGGGTACTTCGCACCGGCGTCGAACGTACCAAGTAGCACCCACACCTCACCAATGAACCCGCACATGCCGGGCAAACCAAGCGACGCGAAGAATCCGATCGTGGCCATCGTGCCATAGCGCGGCATCGTCAGCCAGAGCCCGCCAAAACGGTTGATCTCACGGTGGTGGGCACGGTCATAGATCACACCGACCAAGAAGAAGCACATCGGTGAGCTGATCCCGTGGGCGATCATCTGAAACATCGCCCCCTGGAAGCCGGCCTTGGTCATCACCGCAATCCCCAGCAGCACGAACCCCATGTGCGACACGGAACTGTAGGCCACCAGCCGCTTGAAGTCCGTCTGCGCCAAAGCGCACAACCCGCCATAGATAATGCTGATAACACCGACGCAGGCCAAGACGTACGCCCACACCTCTCCGCCGGTAGGAAAAATCGGATAGCAGAGCCGTAGAAAACCATACCCGCCCATCTTCAGGAGCACGCCCGCAAGGATCATACTCACCGGCGTGGGGGCCTGGACGTGAGCGTCCGGCAGCCAGGTGTGGAACGGGAAAATCGGCAGCTTGATCGCAAAACCGATGAACAAGAACATGAACATCACAGTCGCAAACTTCATCCCCAGAAACAACGTGGACCCGGAGGCGAAGTAGGACTGAATCGTCGGGCAGGTCGCCAACTCGATCAGATCAAACGTGCCGTGTTGCAGCATCACGCCTTCGAGGTAGCCGCTGGCGACCGATCCACCAGCCGCCGCGATCGCATCCCCGCTGTAGAAGAACATGGCCACCAACGCCACGAGCATGAGTACGGAACCGGCCAACGTGAACAAGAAAAACTTGATCGCGGCGTACTCCTTCCGCTCGCCACCCCACACGCCGATGAGAAAATACATCGGCAGCAGCATCACTTCCCAGAAAATGTAGAACAGGAAGAAATCCAGCGCGACAAATACGCCGAGCATGCCCGTCTCAAGCAGCAAGAACAGGAAGAAATAAGCCCGGATGCCCTTGTTCACCTTCCAACTGTTAAAGTTCCAACTCGCGAGGCACGCGAGAAACGACACGAGCGTCGTCAGCACGACAAGCGGGAACGCCAGACCGTCCACCCCGAGGAAGAACTCAATCGAAAAGCTATCGCCCATGATCCACGGCAAGCGGATCACATGGTGCAGCGTGCCGTAGCTGGTGCCGAAGATCGCTGTGGCATCACTGCCGCCGCCCCCCAAAAACGTCGGGAACAGCCAGAGCGATAGCCCGAGCGTCGCCGCCGAACTAAGCACGGCCACCTGCCGCACCAAGTTCTTGGGCACCACCAAGCACGCCACGGCGCCGAGCATCGGAAGGAACACAATGGCCGTTAACAGATTCATCCCAAAACCACCCTTGTGACAGAACCACCTAGCCGCAGCACTGCGTTCTCGCAGCACCGCCTTCTTACGCCAAAGCCCAACAACCTACCCACCTAACGAGGCAACCGAGGGAATCAGGAGCCGATGGCTCGGCTCGGGCTTGAACACTAAAATCAAAATGACCACCGCAGCAACCATCGCGGCGAACATGACATAACTGCGAATGCGCCCCGTCTGCGGGCTACGAACCACATCGGAAACATCCAGCGACGTTTTCGAGATACCGTTCACGATGCCATCGACACCGTGCACATCCACAAACCGACCAATGAACACCGCGAACCGCTCCGTCGCGCTGCCGAGCAGGTTGTACGCGAGATCGAGCACCCAGGTGTCAAAAAACCGCGCGACCGTGGCCACGACCAAACAGCCCTTGATCCACACCAAGTGGTACAGTTCGTCAATAAAGTACTTCTTTTCCAACAACGTATGCAGCGGGCCGGCCGTCCGCTTGATCTTTTCTGCCACATCCAAACCGCGACCGTAGATCCCGATCGCCAACGCAAAACCCGCAACGAACGAGCCGCCCACAGCATAAACAAGGTAGCTGTGCGCGGCGCTCATGGCCGGGGTATGGGTGGTGCCATCAATCGCCAACACCATCGCTGCGTCCGTCGCATCAGGTGCAGCGTGAGCAAAAAGATCACGAAATACGAAATAACTGGCGAAGGCCGTACCACCAGCGAGAACCGCAAGCGGGATATACATCATCGGCGTCTCGTGCGCGTGGTCGTACACGTGCTGATCGCGGGGCTTGCCCATGAATGTCATCCACCACGCCCGCATCATGTAAAACGGCGTGATGTATGCGGTAGCCAATGCCAGATAGAACATCCATTTCGGCAGCGGCGGCGTGTTCTCGAAGATAGCCGCCTTACCCGTAGCGTGCGATCCGCCGTGAGCGCTGGCCCCATGCGCGGTTGAACCGTGACCAGAATCACCGTGAGCCGGATCAGAAGCGAGAATCACACGTGACGCTCCAACCTTGACCGCAGACGCGTGCTCATCGGAACCGTGCCCACCGCCGTGGCCTTCCTCTACGCGTTCGTATGACGTCCATTCATGCGAACGCACATAGGCGACGGCCAGAATCTCGTCTTTACTGAAAAATCCGCCAAGCCCAATGCCCGCACCACCAACCTTCACACCCGCAATACCCGCGCCGGAAATCGCCAGCACGCCGATGAAAAACGTCCAACACGTTACGGGCATTTTCTTGCGAAGCCCGCCCATCCGGCGCATGTCCTGCACATGGTGGCAGCCTTCGATCACCTGTCCGCTGCCGAGGAACAACATCGCCTTGAAGAACGCGTGCGTCACAAGATGAAACAGCGCAGCGACCCAGGCACCGCAGCCCATACCGAAAATCATGTAGCCAAGCTGCGAGAGCGTCGAGTACGCCAGACATTTCTTGATATCAACTTGCACCAGCGCGATCAGCGCCATCAACGTGAGCGTGATGCAGCCGATGGCCGCGACGAACATCAACGCCTCCGGCGTCATCAATCTAAAAACCCGCGCGACGAGATAAACACCAGCCGCCACCATCGTAGCGGCGTGGATCAGCGCACTCACCGGGGTGGGGCCGGCCATCGCGTCCGGAAGCCATACATGCAACGGGAACTGAGCGCTCTTGCCCATCGCCCCGCAGAACAGCCCGATGCCGAGAATCGTCGCAAGGCTCCAGCCGAACATGGTGAAACCGCTGGCGAAGATACCTGAGCCCGCAGCGTACTGCTCGCCAAAAACCACAGCGGCCTGATCGAGATCGAGCGTCTTGAGATGGAAGAACACCAGCATCATGCCGATCAAGAAACCGAAGTCACCCACACGGTTGGTGACAAACGCCTTGATCTGAGCGTACTGCGGCGTCGGCTCGTGGAAGTAGAAACCGATCAGCAGGTAACTGCACAGACCCACTAGCTCCCAAAAGATAAACAAGAACAGCAAGTTGCTGCTCACAACAAGCCCGAGCATGGAAAACGCGAACAGCGACAGATACGCGAAGAACCGCCAGTACTTTCGCTTACCATCCACCTCATCACTGTGCCCGGACATGTAGCCGATGCTGAAAAAGAAAATCCAAAACGCGATGAACGTCACCATGAAGAACATGGCAATCGTGAGTGAATCAAGCTTGATGCCGATGTCAATACTCACGCCGCCGATCGTCGCCCAGTGGAACCGCGCGGCGTTCTCAGTCAGCGCGGCGCGCGTGGCATCATCCACCCTGAGCCAACAGAGGAGCACATAGGTGGCCAGCACCAGCGGCACGCCCATACCGGTCACCAGCGCAAACCAGCCGGCCCCAGGCTTGCCCAAGACGCGTCCCCCAAAGACCAGCAACCAAAAGCCGATCATGGGCGACAGCACGCCGAGCGCCAAACAGATTTCGTAAGTGTGTCCCGTCATACGTCGCTTTCGCGCTAGCCTTGAAGCCTCGAAGCCCGGTCCACGTCGACCGTGCCCAGGTTTGAATATACGTTGATGCAAATCCCGACGGCAATCGCCGCCTCAGCGGCGGCCAACACGATCACGAACAGCGCCGTGATCTGTCCGTCCAGCTTCTGCCCGCCCAAGTAACGATCAAACGCGACCAGATTGACGGTCGCACTGTTAAGCACAAGCTCCACGCCGATCAAAATCCCGATCGCGTTCCGCTTGGTCATCATGGTGTACAGCCCGGCGCAAAACAGCACGACGGCCACGATGAGATAATGAGTTAAACCAATCGTCAACATGGTTCAGTTCTTTTCCTGACGCGCCAAATGCGCCGCCCCGACCATCACCACCATCAACAACACACCCGCAACCTCAAACGGCACGAGGTACGTCGTGAGCAGCGTCTTGCCAAGTTGATCCATCGTAGCACCGGCGACGACGCCCTCCGCGCTGTGCCATTCGGTCCGCATCAGCACGACACACAAACTCACCGCAAGCGTGAGCGCCACCGCAGCGGCGGCCGCCAACTCCAACTTCGGCACATCAAACCGCGCCCAAGGGGATTTACTGGTCAGCATGACACCGAACACGAGCAGCACGAGCGTACCGCCCGCGTAAACAATCAACTGCACCGCACCGAGGAAGTTGGACGCGAGCAGGAAGTACGTCATGGCCACCCCGCCGAGCGTCACGAAAAGCCAGACGGCCATCCGCACGATGTTCTTGCTGAAGCAAACACCCAACGCCGAGCCGCACACCAAAAACGCGACCGCGTAGAACACCAACGCCTCAAGAAGCCCGCCCGGAGCCTGCGCTTCAGTCACACCGGCTGGCGTCTGAGCCAACGCCGGCACCGCCAGCAGCAACGAGGCCGCCGTGAACGCTGGAAATAATTTCTTAGGCAAAAACATTTTTCAAAACCAACCACGCGGCACGTAACCGCCCAAGTTCAACGTCACTACGAGCCCGGCAGCGCATCCACCACAAGATTACCCACCAGACTTCGACGGTGATAAAAACCATACGCCGCGATGGCCGGGAACATGAGCGCAAAGCCCATCCCGACAAGCCCGACGACCACATTGCAAACCAACGCAAACGTCGCCCACGCGCCGCTATCCGACATCGAAGCGAGCACCCACGCCGCGTTACCCAACAACAACACCATCGTCAGCGGCAACAGCACCTGCACACACGCATAGAGCACCTGATCGATGCGAACACGCGGCAGCGTCCACCGCAACCAAATCTGAACGAACAAAAAGAAGACGCACTTGCTCACAAACCAGATCGGACCGCTAAACAGCAGGCCCCGCACGCCATCCATGTACCACGCGTCGCCCCACGACGCCCCCCAAGCCGAGGGCAGCGGGGAGTTCCAACCGCCGAGGAACATAATCACCGCAAGCCCGCTCACCACGAACATGCCCGCGTATTCCGCAAAGAAAAACAAACTCCAACGGAAGCCGGAGTATTCGGTATGAAAGCCGGCCACCAGCTCGCTCTCAGCCTCGGGAAGATCAAACGGGGCACGCTTGCTGCTAGCCAACGACGCAATGAAGTAGGCAACAAAAGCGAGAAACGTGAACGGATTGCGAAACGCGATCCAGGTGAACCATCCGCCGGCCTGAGCCTCACCAATGTTCTTGAGACTAATTGAACCCACGCAGAGCACGGGAATGAGCAACGCCATACCCATCGGAATCTCATACGAGACCATCTGGCAGGCCTCGCGCATCGCGCCGTAGATACTCCACTTGTTGTTCGACGCCCAGCCGGACAGGATCACCGCGAACACCTCGATCCCCAGCACGCCGAGGATGAACAGCAGCGCCACGTCCAACTCGCGAAACATGTACGTCGCCCCGAGCGGGAACGCAATGAACGACAGCAGCACAGGGATGATCGCAAAGTACGGTGCCACGCGGAACAGCTTATCGTCCGCGTCATCCGGGATCAGATCCTCTTTGAGCAGCAGCTTGATGCCGTCGGCCGGCGACTGCGACCAGCCATGCCATCCGCCCACACGCATCGGCCCCAGCCGCGACTGGATGCGACCGGCCACCTTTCGCTCCAACCAAATCGTAAACACGGGAATCAGGTTGAACAGACCGATCAAACCGCCCATGCCGATCACATCCCTAACGATGCGAAACTGCAACGGCCAGAGGAGAAACTTCAGCACACCGGTGGCCATGCCGTCAGCGGCCTGCAACCGCGATTCAACCACCGAAGGCGGAACACCCCACGTCACCGGTGACATATACTCAAACTCGACACCCGTGATACGCGTCCCGGCCGAAAGAACCACGTCGTCCACATAATGAAACACGATCGAGTGTGCCCAAACGGCCAAGCACACCGTCACCACCGCACCGATCATAATCATGCCGGAAAACCGGCTGACGATCGGCGCACCGATGGCGTACACCATCTTGGCGATACCGACGATGATGCCCGCGAAGAACCCGAACTGCGTCGGACGCTTCTCCTGCCAGGGCACCCAAAACTGATTCACCGCACCGTTACTCATGTCTCACTCTTGGTTGCTGCTCGTCACGAGCACACTACACGCACGTTTCGCTAACGATCCACTTCGCCCATCACCACGTCGATACTACCGATGATGGCCGGCACATCCGCAAGCAGCACGTTCTTAGCGCAGTGCTGCGTAATACACAGATTCGAAAAACTCGGACCGCGTGCCTTTACGCGGTACGGGATCGCCGAGCCGTCGCCGCGCACATAGAAGCCCAGTTGGCCTCGCGGGTTTTCCACCTCGACGTAGATTTCATCGTCCGGAAGTTTGACGGTCGTGCCCTTCTTCGCACGAAACTCACCGTCCGGAAGCTGATCCATCGCCTGACGCATGATGCGCACGGACTGCGTCATCTCCAACACGCGAACGAAGTACCGGCTCCAGCAATCACCAACCTCAACCCCCTGCGGGATGACACCCGTACCCGGCGGCTCGGCGATGGGGATTTCAAAATCGTATTTTTCGTAGCCGTCGTACGGCAGCGCTTTTCGCAGATCAAACCGAATCCCCGATCCGCGAAGCGGGGGACCGGTCAAACCAAACGCGATGGCCTCCTCCTTGCTGATCACGCCGACACGCCCGGTTCGCTTGATGAAAATATGGTTGAACGACAACAGGTTGTTGTAGTCGTCGATCTTCGTCTCGAAATAGTCCAAGAACTCACGACAACGATCGATCCAACCATCCGGCACATCATCATGCACGCCGCCGATGGTGATGTAGCTGTAGGTGAGCCGGGCACCGCAAGCGGCCTCGAACAGATCGAGGATCATCTCGCGTTCACGGAAGCAATAAAGAAACGGCGTGAACGCGCCCATGTCCAGCCCGTATGTCCCGAGCGACACGAGGTGCGACGCAATGCGGTTCAGCTCTGCGAAGATCACCCGCAGCGCTTGCCCGCGCGGCGGAACTTCCATCCCCGCGAGCCGCTCCACCGCAATCGAAAACGCCTGGTTGTTGTTCATCCCGGCCAGGTAGTCCATCCGGTCGGTGTACGGAATGTATTGATACGGCTGAACCGCCTCTCCGATTTTCTCAGCACAACGATGCAGATACCCGATATGCGGCACGGCCTCCAGCACCATCTCGCCATCGGTGCGAAGCACGATCCGCAACACGCCGTGCGTCGATGGGTGCTGCGGTCCCATATTGACCAGCATTTCCTCGGTGCGCAGATCACCCTGCTCGACCCGATCATGGTCGATCAACACGTCTGGTTGAGATTCGAGAACTACATCGCTCATGCCGTCAAGTCCGCCATTCGGGCAAAGCCCCGTAACTCATACTTCCCGTACGTTTCGATCGTATTCGTCGAGCTCCATCGGATGTACAGCCATGAGAAACAGGAGCGATTCTTTCGTCACATGCTCCTGCAGGTACGACCATATCATTTTCTGACGCGCCGACAGTCCAATGTCGCGAAAGCCATCACTGCCAATCAACGCACGAAGGTGCTGCCACTCAGTTTCATACACAAAAACCTTAGTAACAGCGCCGCCAGCGACGAACCCATCAAGCGCAGCCTCTATCTCTCGCTTGGCTGTTAGGATATTGCTTTTGACAACCATGGGATCACGCCCTCCGGCACGCCAACGAGACAATCCAAAAAGTCCCTTGCCGTTGGTTCGTCAATTACTCTTGGATCCTGGTACCGAATCGAGGGATTCCCGTCACCATCACTCCACAGTCCAACGACCTGCTTAAAGTTTAACCAAACCAACAAATCGTCCTTCAACCGCTTCTCCAACCCGGTGTAGAGCAACAAGCTCTCCAGGTTATGCGTCTTAAACGTCGCCAGCAGCGATCCCCAATCAAGCCGCACACAAATCGCTGCCTTTAGATAGCACTCGACCGCATACCCCGCCAGGTAAACGGCTCCAGCGTATTCACCAACCTCAAGCAGTGCTTTCGCCTCACGCAAACGAGCCTCACCAATTCGCTCCAACGTCTCGCGAGGAATGATCGGCTTTGTCTGAAGCGTGGGTGCCATGGTTCATCTAGTGCCGTGGGTTCGTCAGTTCAAACTCCGTTGTCGCCGGGATCCCGTGGTACTCCAACGGGAAATCGTAATCCTTCCGTAGCGGGTAGCCCTCCCAATCATCCGGGCAGAGTATCCGCCGCAAGTCGGGATGATCCGTAAACACAATCCCGAACATGTCATACGCCTCGCGCTCGTGCCAATCGGCGGCGGGCCACACGTGTGACACGGTGGGCATGACGGGATCATTCCGATCCACCGTCACCCGAACGGCGAACTCGCTCGTCTCCCTAATCAACACCGTTGGCGTATCCAAACACACGGTCATCAGGTCATACACGCACGCCAGCTTGTCGTCCGCGAGTAGGTCCAGCCCACTAATACTGCGTAGCAGGTTCATGCGTAACCGCGAGTCATCCCGCAAGAACGTCGCGACATCAGGCCAGCGCTGCGGCGCGATCTCCGCGTAGGGGTGGCACCCCTCGACGACCATCTTCACGACGTCGTCGCCGAACTCGCTGACCAATAGTTTGCCGATCTCTTCAGGTGCCACTTACGACTCTTTTTTCGTTTCTAGTTCCGTCGCTCACGCATATTGGGTGGCCCATGGCTTTAGCCTTGGGGGACACGAATCCGCCAACCAATTCGAGCCCCCCACCTCTAAAGAGATGGGGCACCCACTGCTTTCCATTTACCGCTACGCCAGTGCGACCTCTTTCGCCTTAGTCACGAGACTCTTGGCTCGCGTCTGGTGACGAATCTTGTCTTGCAGCCGCATCAGCCCTTCAAGCAGCGCCTCCGGACGCGGCGGACACCCAGGGATATAAATATCCACGGGGACGACTAGGTCCACGCCCTTCACCACGTGGTACCCGTGCTTGAAGTAGGGGCCGCCGCCAACCGTACACGCGCCCATCGCCATCACATATTTCGGATCCGGCATCTGGTTGTAGAGCCGCTTGAGCCGTGACGCCATCTTATACGTCACCGTGCCCGCGACGATCATCAGATCACTCTGGCGCGGCGTGGCCCGGAACGCCCCAGCACCAAACCGGTCAATATCAAAACGAGACGCACCGACGGCCATCATCTCGATCGCGCAGCACGCCAAGCCGAACGTCATGGGCCAAATGCTGCTGCTGCGTCCCCAGTTGATCGCCCAGTCGAGCGATGTCACGATCAGACCCTCTTCGAATCGGTTTTCGATCCAACTCATACGCTCACTCCGATTCGCCAATCGCGCCGCAGGCGCACCCGATCATCACGACCCCGCCCCAGCCGGCTCCGGCACGGTCGTCTCCACAACCGGGTCACTGGCACACGCGGGCGCTGGAACTGGCAACAGCGCTTCCGCATCTTCCTGAGCGTCACTCGATCGCACCCAGTTCAAATAACCCGACTTCCATTCGTACATGAACGGTATCGCGATCAGCACGAAAAACACGAAAAACGCCCAAAAACCCGGAGCGCCGAGATCCTTAAACGCCACGGCCCAAGGCCAAAGCAGCGCAACCTCAACATCAAACACGATGAACACCAACGCCACCGTGTAAAACCGCAAATCAAACTGCACCCAGCTATCGCCGATCGCCGGCTCACCGCACTCATAAGCAGCGCCCTTTTCCGGATGCGGTAGCTTCGGCCTAGCCAAACTTCCGAGCGTCAACCCAACGAACACAATACCAAAACCGGCCGCACAAAACATGAGCATACCCAGCACCAACATCACGTTGCTGTTACTGCCGGCGGGTCCAGTCTGCGCAACAACCGACTGCGCACCGAACACCGTCGCTACGCTCTGAGTTGCCAAGATGCCGACCGTTGCCATCACTGTGCGTATCTCACCAATCGAAACCGGCCAATCAAGACCAGCAGGCCAAAACCACTAAGCGTTGTCCGCCAACGCATCCCCCATCGCTACCCTGCGAGCCTCACGATCGTGCGACATTTTATCGTTTGAATTCGCGAACTCGGTCCATTCCTTCTTCCGCGTCGCCGCCCATTCAGGCAGTTTTTCCTTAGTCATCCAGAGCGGTTGCGGCGTCTGCAAGCCGTCCTTCGCAAGCTCGGTAAACTCGACGATCATGCTCTCACGGTTGAAGCCCGACATATCGTGAATGTTGCCCATGTGGATACAATCCGTGGGACACGGGTCCACGCACAGCGCACAAAACATACACTTGGCGTAGTCGATCGCGTAACGCGTCATGAGCCCGCCAGCCGCGATCCCCGAAACTTTGTCGAGTTTGCGCGGCCCGGTCTTTTCGATATAGATACAATCCACCGGGCACGCCTTTGCGCACAGGTCGCAGGCGATGCACTTTTCGATTTCGTAAAAATGGAAGCCGCGGTACCTCGGCTGAAGCGCCGGCGCGACATCCGGATACTGAAGCGTCACCGTCTTAGCGAAGCAATACTTCAGCGAAATCCGCATCCCGATCAGAATCGTAGATACGGTCTGCCAGATATTGTGAAAGTATTCGCGAACCGGACTCATCTGATTCATCTTGCCACCCGAAAAAGAGCCTGTTGGCGTTGCCCGCACACCGCCGACGCTCCACAACTCAATCGCGGGCGGATTCTAGCGCAACCGCACGACAAGTACAATGGCACCGGGGCACTTTTGCGCTTGTTTCGTGCGATCGTCTCGTTAGCAGGCGGGCCTCAGCAACCGGAGCCGCAACATATCCAGCGCCACGTTGACCGCACGACCCCGAATCTCACAGCGCGAAAGGTGGTCCCCAAACAGACACCGCCGCACGTCACACCCGGATTCCGTGGCCAGGGCGATAAAGACCAAACCCACGGGTTTTTCAGGGGAAAGCCCCCCATCCGGACCCGCGATTCCGGTGATCGCCAACGCATAATCACTCCGCGCCGAGCTCCGACAGCCCACGCCCATCGACCGGGCCACCGCCTCCGAAACTGCCCCTTCCGATTCGATCAACCCTGCCGGCACGCCCAGAAGATCAACCTTGGCCTGATTCGCATAGGAAATGGCCCCGCTTAGGAAAAAAGCACTGCTACCGGGCACATCCGTGAGACGCTTGGCCAGCAGCCCCCCGGTACAGGACTCGGCCGTCGCCAGCGTCTGACCGCTCTCAAGCAGCAGCTTCGCGACCGCGTCTTCCAACCCGTCAGCCCCGGAACCGAACACCCGCTCAGCGATCCGGGTCCGAATCTCGTCCAAATCGGCGTCGATCAGCCGACGCGCCTCGATTCCGGAACACCCCGTCGCCTTGGCACGAACCGTGAGAATCGCACCGGAGGCCGTCACGCCGATGAGCGGGTTCCGGGTTCGCACCATCATATCAGCCAGCCGGTCTCCGAGATCGGCCTCTGAGAGCCCAAAACACCGGACGGCAGCACTGATAGTGACGCTTCCGGTCCCGCTCAGCCCAGGAGCCACGTGCCGTTCAAACATCGGTTTCATCTCAGACGGCACACCCGGCAGCACGAAAACGCGGCACGCAGGACCATCGAAATAGATCCCCGGTGCCGTGCCTCTGGCGTTTTCCAGCACGGTGCAACCGAGCGGCATCCGAGCTTGCCCCAAGTTGGAATCCCGAAAACGCTTTCCCCACCGCTCAAAAAACGCTCTGATCTGCGCTTCGGCCACTTCTGAATGCTCCAGGGTAACGCCGAGCGCCTTGGCCAGCGCCTCACGGGTGAGATCATCCGGCGTCGGCCCAAGCCCGCCGGTGGCGATCACCAGATCGGTACCGACCATGGATTCACGGAACGCGGCCTCGATGGCTTCGAGATCATCCGCGACCGTCAGGTGGCGCGTCACGGTGAGACCCAGCGCGATCAACGACTGCGAAAGCCAGGCGGAATTGGTGTCAACGCACTGCCCGCTGGTGAGTTCCTCGCCGATACTAAGGATTGCCGCCTTCATCGCCGCCAAGCGTAGCACACCCGGCCAAGGCGACAAGCGAGCGGCGGCTACCGACGCGCCAGTGGCGACGACACGGTGAACGCTATATATAACGAGGTCGAAAGGGATTGGACCGAGTGGGCAACAAGCGACCAACAACGACCAAAGGCAGCACCGGCGGAACACCGCAGCCCAAATTGCGCGTGCTCTTTTCGTGCGTGGGGCGACGCGTGGAGTTGATCCGCGCGTTTCGCCGGGCCGGAGCGGCGCTCGGCATCGGGCTTGAGGTCCACGGTGCCGACACGTCCCGCATGACACCTGCGGGCCAGCATGTGGATCAGTGCCACGCGATTGCACCCATCTCGAGCCGCCACGCATCCAATCTTCTCGCGATTGTCAAACGTGCCAAGATTGATCTTCTCGTACCGCTGATCGACTCGGAACTCCAACTGATCGCCGATGCCGCAGAGACCTTTCGCGGCGTCGGTTGCACGCCGCTGATTTCCTCTCCGGAGGTGGTGCGTGTGTGCCGTGACAAACTTGCGACCTTCGAGATGTTAACGAAAGCAAAGATTGACACGCCGAAAACTTGGTCGCTGCAAGAGACGCTCGCCCGCAAGCGTCACCGTTTCCCCTATTTTCTAAAACCGCGCGCGGGTAGCGCCGCGATGGGCAACTACAAAGTCGATACCCTCGATGAATTGAAAGTGTTCGAACGCAGGGTACCCGATGCCATCGTGCAGGAGTTTATCACCGGCGTGGAGCACACGCTTGATGTCTACACGGGGCTAAGCGGCAAGCCGCAGTGCGCGGTGCCGCGCCGCCGAATCGAAGTCCGCTCCGGCGAAGTGAGCAAGGCACTGATCGTCAAGAATGCCAAGATCATGGACATCGGCATGCGCGTCGCCGCGGCGTTGGGTGATTGCCGCGGCGTCATCACGGTACAGTGCATCGTAACCCCGCGCGGGCGCATCCGCGTGATTGAGATCAACCCCCGCTTCGGCGGCGGCGTACCGCTGGCCATCCACGCGGGTGCAGATTTTCCAAAGTGGATTCTTAGTGAACGGCTTGGCAGAAAGCCGCGTATCAAAGCGGCCGGCTTTCGCGACGACGTGGCCATGCTGCGTTTTGATGACTCCGTGTTCTTGCCACGCGCGTCACGCCTGATGGATCGAAAGCCGAGTCGCCGATGAAGGCGCTCGTCTTCGATCTTGATGACACGCTCTACGCCGAACGCACCTATGCTTATAGCGGTTTCGTGGCCGTCGCCACGTCGTTTGCCAAGCCCCTGGGAGACCCGGCGGTGAGCGCTGCGATCATGCGCGGGCTTTTCGATTCAGCCCACCGCCCGCGCGTGTTCAATGAAATCCTAAAGCAACAGAACCTAAGCGGTGAGGCCCAGTTGCTCGCCGACATGATCGATACGTTCCGCAAGCACCCACCCCACATCTCGCTACTCGCTGACGCCGACGCCGCGCTAACCCGATTCAAGCCGACGCACAAGCTGGGGATCATCACCGACGGTCCGACCGTGCAGCAGTCCGCCAAGGTCAAGGCGCTGCGGCTCACCGGGCGCGTTGACGAGATCATCCTCACCGACGAGCTCGGGCAGGGGTTTGGCAAACCGCACCCCAAAGCCTTTGAAACCATAGCCAAGCGGCTCGGGATGGCACACGATGAGTGTGCTTACATCGCCGACAACCTCGCGAAAGACTTCGTAGCCCCCAACGCACTGGGCTGGACGACCGTACATATTGTTCGAGCCGATGGAATCTATCGCGATGCGCCCGTCGCCGACGGCGGCGTGCCGCAGCATGTCATCGAATCACTAGATGAACTCGATACGTTGCTGCCGTAATCGCGAAGGGTTGCACTTAAGCCTGGATCCTGCGGCGAACGACATGGCGCTATGCCACAAGTAATCAAGAACATGGGCACGAGCACGAAAAACTCATCTATGTGGGAAAGCGGTCTTTGTGCTTTGTACCGGTAGAACCGGAAGCCGGGTGCCGTTGAAGCAGCCTCGAGGGATCATCATCCCTTCGGGCTAGTTGTCTGAGGCATCTTGCGCTGGCTCGTGACCGCTTGGCTCATCAACCGTCGCCCCGTAGCCTGAAGCCGCTGCGGCGTTCAGGTCGGTCCACGCTTGCCGCAGCCTGATCCGGGCCAGCGCCAAGTCCGCATCGGCGTTGATGAAATCACGCTGAGACTCATTCAAACGTGTGAGCGGTTTTCGACCGGCCAGGTAGGCGGCGCGGATGATACGCCGGTTCTCGCGAGAAGTCTCAAGATTCTCCCGCTGCAGCAGGATCTGCTCCCGCGCGTTGATGATATCGATCACGGCCGACCGCACGTCGGAGTGGATCGCCAGTTTGACACGGTTCAGATTAGCCTGCGCTTCGGCCACGGCGGCCTCGGCGGCGCGCACGCTAGCCCTTCGCGACCCACCCACGTACAGATCCCAACGCACATCCAAGGCACCGGCGGAGGATTGATCCACCTTGCCGTAGTTCCAGTTGGACCGACGATCGTAACCCCAAGTGCCACTAATTGACACTGACGGCAGGAATAGCCCCTTGGCCGCCAGCACGTTCTGACGCTCGGTTTCGAGCAAAGCCTCAAACTGCCGCACGTCCGGCCGGCGCGCCTTGGCGCGAAGAATCCACGCCTCCACATCCGGCAGCGTCATCTCAGCTTCGGTTTCATCGGTCAGTGCGGACAGGGCCAACCCCGGCGGAAGATCGCCCGTAGGTAGCCCGATCAATTCAGCCAGCAACACGCGCCCAAGATCGCGCTGCCCAACGGCGGCCGTCACATTCGCTTGGGCTGCCGTAGCGCGCACGCGAAAGTTGTTCACGTCTGACTCGGTCGCACGGTTGGCGGCCATCAGCTTCAGGGTTTCATCGAGTTGCTCACGGCTGAATACGTCATCTGCACGGGCAATGCGCAACCGCTCCTCAGCAAGTTGCACCCGATAATAGGCCGAGTCAACAGCCTGGATAATCAACCGCCGCGCGTCACGAAAGGAATCGGCTGACGCCGCCTGTACGGACTTCGCAGCAAGAAGTTGAGCATTCCGTATGTACCCATCAAAAAGAACCCACGCCCCCGTGATCGAAGTCGAATGCTCACTAAACGGACTGGTGTTGGGCTCCGCACGAGCCGACGCGCCAAGTTGCGGCAAACGAATGACACTGAGAAGCACCGTCGTGGCCGGATCATCCGTGTCGATCACCCCCTGCGGTGTCGTGGGCAGTTGCAGAAGTGAACTCAACCGATTGCGGCTGACCGGCGTCTGAAACGTACGCGCATCACTGTGTGAGAAGGACACGCTTGGGAGAAAACGCGATATGGCCTGCTGGATCTGCGCGGTCGCGACCATGAGACGGGCCTGCGCAGCGTGGAGATCCGGATTGGACCGCACCGAGATCCGGCGCGCGTCCTCGATAGTCAACACATCCTCCGGCAACAGCGATTCCACCTCGGCCGGCTCAACCGGCGCCTCTTCATGACGGAGCACGCTGAGACGCCCCACCGGCAGCGTCATCAACGCTTGATTCTGACGCCGAACGACGGCTTCCACACGATCCGCCATCGGCCGACAACCAACGCCGGCTATGGCTGGAAACAACGTGGCCAGTGCGAGTAACCACACAGACCAACCGCATCTCACCGGCCCGGACGAAGCAGAAACAATAGTTACATCTTTTCGGACGAATATACGGCTCATCATGGTTCCACGTTCACGGGTTGCATGTTCGCGGCCTCTTCGACGGCTTCCTGGCTGGGATAGTTTCCACCGAAACGAAGCCAAACGATCACACGCCGCGCGTCATTCAATAGCAGGTACAGCGCCGGCACGACGACCAGCGTCAATACCGTAGCGAAGATAATGCCAAAAGATAGCGAGGTGGCCATCGGGATCACCGACTGCGCCTGACTGCTACGCTCGAGAAGCAGCGGCAAAAGCCCGCCAACCGTTGTCATCGAGGTTAGCACCACCGCGCGGAACCGCAGCTCACCAGCAGCGAGCACGGCCTCGTACACCGACCGCCCCTCACCCACGCGACGGTTGATCGCATCGAGCAATACCAGAGAATCGTTCACAACAACCCCCGACAGTGCCACGATACCGAACAAGCTCATCATCGTAAGATCAAGCCCGAGGATCGCGTGACCCGCAACCGCACCGATGAGACCGAACGGCACGGCCGCCACGATCACGAACGGCTGCACATAGGATCGAAGCATGGACGCCAAGACGGCATAGATCGCCATCATGGCCATGATGTAACCGCGCGACAAGCTGGTGAGGGATTCGTTCAAACGCTCGCGATCGCCGCCGAACTCCCAACTCAGGCCGTTGTAGTCGGCCACGACATCGTCAAGAAAACCGGCTTCAAGCCTCTCCATGATCTGCTCGGCATTCGCGAGCCGCTGATCCACGTCGGCCAACACACGCACGCGACGCTTCGCGTCTTGGTGCATGATGTTGGCGTAACCGCTGGCCCAGTGTACGTCGGCCACTTCAGTAAAGGGAATCTCGCGCCCCTGTACCGTCTTGATACGCAATGATTCGAGATCGGCCACGCTGCGCCGCTCGGCGTCGGGGTACCGCACGCGAACCTTGACCTCATCACGACCACGATACAACCGGACGGCCTCACCGCCGTAGAAACCATTGCGAAGCTGCTCCGCCACGTCAAAGAGCGTCAGCCCCAGCGCTCGTGCCGACGGCTTTAGCGTAACGCGCATCTCGCGTTTCCCGGTAATCAAATCATCCGAGACGTTGGTCACCCCCTCGAACTCACTGAGTTTTTCTTTGATACGATCGGACGCGTCGGCCATCGCATCGAGATCAAAGCCGAGCAGCCGGACTTCAATCGGTCGATCGGTGGGTCCGAATTGTTGGTGCGTCATACGAAACTCGGTCGCATCATGGACGGGGCCAATAGCCTCGCGCCACTTGGCCATGATGATGTCGTCGCGAATCTTCCGCTTCTCGGCGGCCATCAGTTCGATCCGCGTTTCGCAAAGATTGCTACCACGCACCGGCAGAAAATCTGCAAACTCACCCACAATGGAATAAACCTGCTGCACAAGCGGTTCACCCGTGGGCGTTTGCAGGTCCGGGTCGTCATTGAGCGACAGAGCCGCAGCCTCCACGATATCCATCGTGCGTTTCGCTACCGACGCGGGGGCACCCTCGGGAAACCGCACACGCACGCGAAGCCGGTTGCTATCTTCTTTCGGAAGCAACACCAGCGGCGTTCGACCGCCAGCCACCAATCCCACCACCAACAGCAACGCGAAAACCGTCAGCGAAAGCGTGACCATTCGAAACTCGATCGCCAACCGGTAGACCGGCCGGTACCACCGCGTCACAACGTGTTCGATGGTCCGCTCGATTCGAACACGCGCCGGATGCGGTTTCTTCTCGCGTTTGACAGCACCGAGCGGTGTACGATGATTGAGGTGCGTCGGCAGAATCACAAACGCTTCGATAGCCGACGCCGCAACCGCTCCGATCACCACAACCGGCAGGACATGAATGAACCGCCCCATCACCCCAACAACGTACAACAGCGGGACAAACGCGATAATCGTCGTAACGGATGCACCAAGAACCGGTAGCGCCATTTCGAGCGTACCGTTGACAGATGCCAATGCCGGTTCCTCCCCGCGGCGACGGCGTGCGTGAACGGCTTCGGCAATCACAATGGCATCATCCACGATGATGCCGGACACCATAATCAATGCGAACAGGCTGATCATGTTGACCGTCGCACCGGACCAACCCATCACGAGCAACGCACCAGCGAAGGAAGTCGGAATACCTACGACCACCCAAAACGAAAGACGCACATCAATAAAAATAGCCAAGATTATGAACACGAGCACGATGCCCATCGCGCCGTTTTCGATGAGCATACCGATCCGGCTGTCGATCTCGCGCGAGCCGTCGGCCCAGACGGCCATGTCGAGCCTGTCGGGGAGACCAGCCTGCCTCGACGCCACATAGTCGCGCACGATTTTTGCGATGGTCGTCGCGTCTTCGGTCGGGGTCTTAAAAACCTGCACCACCACCGCAGGCCGACCCTCAAACCGACCGTGCACAACACCTTCCTCGAAGCCCTCACGGACCGTGGCGATATCTCCCAAACGGACGGCCGCATCACCCTGTTCGAGCACGACGAGGTCTTCATAGTCCGTCGCGTGGTAACGCTGTCCGGTCACCCGAAGCGTCACTTCCTCGTTGGCGGTTCGGATAACACCGGCCGGAAGGTCCATACTACTTTGAGCGACAACGGCCATCACCTGCGAAATGGAGAGGTTGTACGCCAGCAGCGCATCCTCAGACACCTCGATGATAATCTCATCCTCCCGCACGCCGGAGAGCGACACCTGCGAGATTTCCGGGTGAGCCGTCAGATCCGACTCGACCTCCTGCGCGGTTCGCTTGAGCGTACGCTCAGAGGCTTCACCAAAAACGGCCACGTTGACGACAGGCGTGCGGAAGAAAACTTCGGAGATCGCAGGTTTCTCGGCTTGGGCAGGCCAATCGGTAATAAGATCCACGCGATCTTTGACTTCTTGCAGTGCAAGCTGTGGGTCACGTCCGCCTGTGCGCAACCCCACCCATACCGTACCGAAATTCTCATTAGCTGATGAAGATATCTTGCGGACACCGCGAACACCGCGCAACGCTTCCTCAATCGGAGTGCAGATCGACTGTTCGATATCCAGCGCACTGGCACCGGGATACACAACCTCCACGGCAATATGATCGAGTGAGGCTTCGGGGTAGGACTCGCGTACCATGCCACGAGCGGAAAGCCAACCGCCCACGAGCATGCATACCATGAGCAGGTTGACGAGTACGGGATTGCGAACCCCTCCCGCGATGAGACCGCGGAGAAGCTGCATGCTATCCGCCTCCGTGCCGCGACACAGAACCCTTTGCGAGCACCACGCGCCGCAGAGGAGAAGGCTTGGCCGTCAAGACAACCTCGGACGCAGTAGCTGGCACCAGTGAGGTTGTACGCTCATCGCGTAGGCGAACGCGCATGCCCACGATCGGCTTGAGAAGACGTGATGTCACGATCAGATCACCCGCCGCCAGCTCACACAATTCCGTACCGGCGCGACCATCGTAATCGACCAGCACCTCATCCCCGATCGAACGAAGCATCGGCACACTACGACGTGCGAGATGCCCCACAAGAGGATCACCGCCGGAGGGATCGGGCTCGAACACATAGACCCAGTGGTTGTCGTACACGGCATGCCGCGGCGCAAGCAACGCCCCTTCGAGCGGACGGGCGGGCAGCTCGGTGCTGCAAAACATGCCTATCGACAACGCGGGGCCTACCTGACCCTCGCCATCGACCACCACACCGACCATATCAACATCACGAATCTCAACCACCATCCGCGCGGTCCGCGTGGCCTCATCCATTCGCTCAAACCGTGATACGATACCCTGCCAGGAATACTCCTGACCGCGAAGCGACCAGCGAACCGTCACCCGCGGCGCGGATTCCAGATTACCCTGCGTCAAAGCATCCGGGCGGACCGACTCGTCCAGCCAAACCAGATCGCGCGGATCAAGGGCGACAGACACCTCAAAGGCGCTCATATCCGTAATTCGCGCCATTGAAAAATGCGCCGTAACGACCTGCGACTCGTTGGCTTGAACCAACTCGACGCGGGCCTTGAACGGGCAGAAAATCTTCGTGTTCTTGAGATCCTGCTTCGCACGAGTCAACTTGGCGCGCGACGCGTCGAGCTTGGCCTGCGTGTCCAGCTTCAGATGCGGGATCATCGCCTTGCGATTCTCCAGCTCCGTCACCACATCCTTCTGTAGCAGGAACTTCTGCATCGACACATCCACATCGCGCGAGGTGCCAACTTGATCCACCTCGTAGAGCCGGCGCGACGTCTCCAAGTCGCGTTTCTCGATCTCCAACATCTTTCGCGCGTTGGCGATGCGACCCTCGATGTTCGTCAGCTCCTGGGCATGACGATCCAGCGCCGCGTTAAGGGCGCGTGTTTCCGCCTCAACCTGGCGAACACGCGTCTCGTACACCGTCGCCTCGATCTCAAAGAGCAGATCGCCTTTTGGAATGACTTTGCCCTGCTGCAAGTCGGGATGGACGCGCAACAGCTTGCCGGTGACCTGGGGAACGACGTCGATTTGCTTCTTCGGTCGAACAGATCCGTGGCCTATGATGGGTGCCCGCTCAGTCCGCGCTATGACCGGCGTCACCGCCACCTCAAGCACGCGGACCGTGCGTTCCCGCGTCGGCGGAGCCGGCTTGGTCCAGATCAGCCCCACGCAAACACCCACCCCGCCCAAGAGAAGCGCAGAGGTCAACGCCAGATTGATTCGTCGCCGCATTCGTTCCATACCACACCCATCAGAATCCGCACCGCAAACCAACCACGGATAGCCGAAGCCCCAAAATAGCCAATAAAGCCGCGTCCGGCACCCCCATGATAACGACAGGAATCCCGGATCGCGCCGCAGTTGTCCGTGCCGCGGCCGGATTTGTCAATCGCTACGCCACGGCAAGTAAATCCTAGTTCAGATATCGTCCCCACAACATCATATTGGCCAACCCAACCGGCAGGACGGCACCTCCCCAGGATTGTCGATCAACGCCATTTAGTCCTATAATAATCAGCGTAAATTCGCCGATAGTGCAGATAATAAAGAAAACAGGTCTCAAGGTCTCACCGAAATCGTGCTGGTATGATTTGTTTCGGCACACCATGCCGCCGGTCACGACGTCGTGATACCGCTTCGCCCCCTCCTGGCCGGTCGGGCGTTGTATTTTTTGACGCCCCACCTATAAATGGTGCGAGCGTGGGTTTGAGATTCCAAAGCGGCAACCGGCAGACACCCGGTCGCGGTTTGCCCGCACACAACCTCGGTAACACTGATAGCCATGGGCAGTACAGACACGATCAACAAAGGCGGCGAGCCCGGCTCGCGACCCCAACCGCTGGCCGGAACCGCACCGAAAGAAGCGACGGGCATCGCGGCCTCCTACGCCATCGGACTGCCGCGTGCTGGCACCACGCTGCTCGGGAATCTCCTGGCCGGGGGTGACAACCAGCTCTCCCTCAGTGAGCCGTACCTCGCCTTTGATATCCTGGGCCGCTGGCGCTTGCCCATCTTTTTCAATCGTCTGGCAAAGAAAGCCGGGCTCAAACCGCTCCGCGTTCCAACGGGTCACGACGAACGGGCCTTTGCCGATTACTTGTTGAAGCTCGCATCGCTCAACAACCTGCGACACGTCGTCATCAAGGAGACATACCGCGACAGTCAGGATTGGGCCAACGCAGACCTGCTCACACGGCTCACCGCACCGCCCGCCGGTGCGGTGGCTATCCACCGCCACCCGTATGACATCGCCGTGTCAACCATTCGGTTCTGCAAGTATTGGCGTGGGATCACCGGGCACCTGATTCGACTTTGGATCCCGAGGCTGCCGCTGTTTGCGACTGACCGTCACATCGTGGAACACGTTGCCTCAGACTGGCAAAGTTTTTTCCATTGGTGTGAGAAGCACAAGATCCCGACCATCCGCTATGAAGATCTCGTCAAAGATCCGGAAGTCACGCTCCGCAAGGCCTGCGAAGCCTGCCGAATTGAGTATCAACCGCAGATGATCGACCACACCCACGCACGCGGCGCGTTCGGCGGTATCGGCGCGCCTGAAGTCATGAACCGACCGCCCCGTGCCATCAACACGCAATCGGTCGGAAGGAAAAAGTTACTCGATCCGGAGTTCTGGACGATCATGACAGAGCGCTGCGGGGAAGAGGCAAACCTGATGGGTTACGACATGTAGCGGTCCGACCAGCGGTTCAACCTAACACGCAACGGCGTGACCTCCCATCGAGTCAAGCACTTGAAATACCTTGGAACACACAATGAACACCTACGTCTCACACCTCGAAGCGGCCATCGACGGAACGCGTTTGGACGCCGACAAGATTCAGACGCTCCACGCCGACCGACCGTTGTGGGTCCGTTACGATCTCGGCGCGATCGGCCAGGCCGTGACACGCGACGATCTTCGCGACCGACCGCCAACGCTGTGGCGCTATCGCGAGTTGCTTCCGCTGCCGTTCGATCATGAACCGGTTACGCTGGGCGAGGGGATGTCGCCGGTGCTACGGGCCGAACGCCTGGGACAATCCCTCGGCGTCGCGGATTTGTGGATCAAAGATGAATCCCAACTACCCACCGGCTCGTTCAAGAGCCGCGGGCTCTGCATGGCCATCAGCATGGCAAAGCGCTTCGGCGTGACGCGGGTGGCCATCCCCACCGCGGGCAACGCCGGCGGCGCGATGGCGGCGTACGCCGCTCGAGCGGGAATGGAGGCGTATGTCTTCATGCCCAAGGACACGCCGGTCATTAACCAACTGGAGTGCGCACTCGCGGGCGCTAAGGTGTTCCTCGTCAACGGGCTGATCAACGACTGCGGCGGCATCGTCAAACGCGGCAAAGAACCAATGAGCTGGTTCGATTGCTCCACGCTGAAAGAGCCCTACCGGATCGAGGGAAAAAAGACGATGGGCCTGGAGCTCGCCGAACAGTTCGATTGGAAGCTGCCGGATGTCATCGTCTACCCCACCGGCGGCGGCACCGGGCTCATCGGAATGTGGAAAGCGTTTCACGAACTACGCGCTCTGGGGTGGCTTGATTCCGACAAAATGCCGCGTATGGTCAGCGTGCAGAGCGATGGATGCGCACCAATCGCGAGGGCGTTTGACGCTGACGAGCGGTTCGCTTCGCCCTGGGAAAACGCGGCCACCTGCGCGAGCGGGCTACGCGTACCAGGTGCCGTGGGTGATTTCATGATTCTCGACGCCGCGAGAGAATCCGGCGGCTGCGCGATCGCCGTACCCGAGGGACAAATCAAAAGCACCATGGAGCGGGCCGTCTCTTCTGAAGGGATCGCTGTCTGCCCGGAGGCGGCCGCATGCGTCCTCGGCGTGGAACGCCTTGTTCGAGAAGCACGCATCAAACCAGACGAACGCGTCGTCATCTTCAACACCGGAGCGGCCAACAAATACATCGAGGCTTTTCCGCTCGACCTGCCGGTCATCACCGACCCGGCTTCGCTGGATTTCGCGACGATCGCCCGATAAACGGCGCACCATAGCCCTGAACCACCAATACCGAACACCGCAAGACATCTTGACCCGCAGCGTATGGCCCCTACTACGCAGGCCACGTCGCTGGGTCCGGTATTTCCAACGATCATAGCACCGCAACCGCACTTTCCGCGCGCCCGCTGCCGACATGCCACACACTGGCATTCCCATACCCCCGCCGCCCCAACGAATCGTAGAGTTCTCCTTGGAGGGGAAGCAGCGCGTACAGAGAAACTAATTCCAAGGAGAAGAGTCCGATGTCGAACTGCGTTCCTACAAAGCGTTTTATTGTTGTGACGGCCGCCCTGGCGGTCGTGGGTCTTGTCGGGTGCGGCGGTGGCGCTACGGGCTTGCCCCAGTCCGTCACGATCGAGCTACCCGACGGCACGACCACCGAAGCCACACTCGGTGCCGGCGTCATCTCGCTGGCCGACTCCACCTGGGCCTTTAGTCAGAGCTTTGAGGGCGGCGGTACCGCTTCCGTACCATTCGTCACGCTCAAGTTCGGCCCCGAGGGTGAGCTCGCGTCGTTTGAGGATAACACGTTCTCCCCTGAGATTTTCGGAGACACAATTATTTTCGACGGTACAACGCGCAACACCTCGCAGGCGGGTTTGACCTATGCGGCCGCCACGTTTGGCGCAGAAACCTCAGACGCCACCGGATTCGCCTTCGTCGGTGAACTCAACGCCTTCGCGCCGATCCTCGGCACCGTAGCCAACGCGACGGCCACCGCAAGCGGCGAGTTTGACGCGGAGGATGCCGACGTGATGACGGGATCCTTCTCGTTTATCGCTAACATCCTGGTCGAGCTACCCGGCGTCCCCACGGACACCATCGAGCAGACACTCAACTTCCGGGCCACGCGCATCGACTAGCGCAGCCGAGACAATCCAACCTACAAACGGTTGGGCCAACGAACGGTCGGTGCCGGGGGTTCCTACGCTGTAGGGATCCCCGGTTTCTTATTGCGCTACGCAGTGGAAACTTGGCTCGCAGCGGCAGCCAGCATTTCAATGGCCTGATCGACCTCGGCCTCTGTGGAAAAACGCCCAACGCTGAACCGAACCGCACCAAACGCGATTACCTCCGGCACGTTCATCGCAGTCATCACATCGGAGCGTTTGCGCTGCGACGCATGACAAGCGGCCCCCGTGCTGGCGCAAAGCTCCGGACAGGCGGCCAACACCTCCGCACCGATCCGTCCGCGAAATCCCACGGTAAGTGTATTCGGCAGGCGCTGTTCCGCATGACCGATCAAGACCACATCCTCACCCCACGCCTCTTTCAACCCGGCGTGCAGCCGGTCGCGCAGACGCTCGGTCTCAGAATGATCCGTAGGTGCCGCGGCGATTTCCGCGCCCTTGCCCAGTGCGACCACACCCGCCACGGGCTCCGTACCTGCGCGTCTTCCGCTTTCATGTCCGGCCCCGTGGTGCAGCGGCTCAATCTCAATGCCGTGGCGAATGTACAACGCGCCGATGCCCTTCGGCACGCACAGCTTGTGCCCGGCTATGGAGAGAAAATCGACACCGAGATCATCGACCCGCGTCGAGACCTTACCGCATGACTGCGCCGCATCGGTGTGCATCCACACGCCGGCCTCGCGCGCGTATTCTGAAATCTCCGCGATCGGCTGCATCGTACCGACCTCATTTTGCGCGTGCATGATCGATATCAAAATCGTGTCCGGACGAATCTCGTGACCCACCGCGGCCGCATCAACCATCCCCGTCGCATCGCACGGGACGTAAGTGATTTCATAGCCGTATGCTTCAAGAAAGCGGCACGGATTCATCGTGGCCGGATGCTCTACGGTGGACGTGATGATATGCTTGCCGCGATCGCGAAGCGTATGCGCGACACCCTTGATCACATGGTTGTTCGCCTCCGTGCCGCCGGACGTGAAAACCACTTCCGACGGCTGACACCCCCACAAGCCCGCGACCTGCGCACGCGCCCGGTCCACGGCTTCACGCTCATGCCGACCGATGCTGTGGCTGCTGGAGGGGTTGCCGAAATACCGCTCGATATGGGGTTTCATGGCTTCGGCGACGGCCGGATCAACCGGCGTGGAGGCGTTGTAATCCAGATAGATCATGCTTCAAAACTCCGCGTGTGCCCGATAATCAAACGGCGCTACCCCGCCATTCTATCCGCAAGCCAACCGCGCGCCGAGCGTCACCAACGATAGCCGTCGCGTTTCGAACAGGTCAGGGCAGCCCGATAATCCATACATCATCCGCAACGCCCCAGACCGCCCATGTGAAGGCATCGTAGAACACACGAACGTCCGGTATGCCCTATCAAATGACCACAAGATTTGCTTAACCGGCCATTGCCGATCGTCGATCATCCGTGTGCCTACGGTGAACCGCCAGCCACCGATCGAAATCGGGAGCCGGTTCACCGCCAACGACACCTACGGAGGCACCCGATGCCGACTACGACTGCCAACCAGCTAACCGACACCTTCAACGCACTCAAAGAGGCGGCCGACGGCGCACTGGCAAGCCAGACGACCGATGACTTCGTACGGTTTGAGAAATACCTCAACGAAGTCGAAACGTTCACGCGTGAAACGCAGCAGTCGATGTGGGCCAAGGAAGCCGCACAAACCATCAAAGGCCTGGAGAAGGGCGATCCGCTCACCGAAGCGGACAAAGACCTGATCCGTACGTTCCTCGTGTCCGACGCCGAGCACTACCTGGCCGTGGAAAACAACTACGGCGATTGGCTGAACGAACTGAAACGCCTCACCGCAGACTTGCAAACCCGCGCTGGCACCGCCGACCGCCACTCGATCGGCGAACTCCGCGGCATCCTCAAAGACGCCATGCGGCTCGTGCCGGACATCCGCAACTACCTCGATGAAAAGCAGCGCGTGGAAAAACTATCCACCGCGCTCCAAGCTCTGGACCAACCCTCGCGCAACATGCTCGCCAAGCTGCTCCGCGACCAACTTAGCAGCGAAAAACGGTAGCCAAGCACCGTACCAAACACCCACAGGGTCGCCGCACAGCGGGCGGGTAACGGGTGGCCCATGGCTTCAGCCGCGGGGGACGCGAATCGGAAACCGCGCTATCCCCCAGGACTCAATCAAACCCTACTCCCCACATGGCGACACGAGCACCGGTTCCGTTAGCGTGTAGATGTCCGTTGACGCATCGTCGTCGCTGTCGTTCTCGTCGTAAATGGCCGACTCTGCCGTGAACTCGATCGTAATCTCCTCCGTACAATTCCCACGAAGAATCGTCAATATCACCAGATCCGGCATCGGAAAAACGGCACGGGCAGGACACGGCGCAACAAACGAAGCGCCTTGGGCCGTGAAATTGCCATCTTCGTCGGGAAGCGGATGATTCGGTGAACCGTTCCCCCTCAAAGCTGGTTCGCCACCTAAGAGTTCTCCAGCTAGGAAGGTTCGTACCCCAAAGACGACGTCCGAAGCCGGTTCAAGCGTCACAGAATCGACGAACCGCCCATGAATCGATAGCGATGCAGAACAGTCACCCCTCAGCAGTAAAAAGTATGAACATCCGGAAGATGGAACCAAAACAACAAACAGGACTATACAGAACTTGAATACTCGGGCGTTCTGCCTGATTGTTCGGACATTCATGGCTTCGCTCCACTGCATTGGTCCCTGAACCAACCGCTGATCTGGCATGACCCTACTCCTCACACGGCGACACGAGAATCGGTTCCGTGATGGTAATGGTTTCCGTGCGCAACACGGATTCCTCCAGCACCACCGTACGAACGACCGACTCGTTGGCGATATCCAACACAATTTCCTCGGAACAGGCACCGCGCACGATAAGCAACGTCACGATGTCTGGGTCTGGAACACTGGACGTCGGCGGGCAGCCACCACTTTGCGAGTCGAGAAAAAAGCTGAAGCCGCCGTCCGCTTCGGGTAGAGGATTTGTGGGTTCTCCGGCTTCCGTCGTTGGGCTGCTAAATCGTATCACTTTGCCATCGCGTTCGGCCCGAATACCAAGAAAAACATCGGTGGCCGGCGCAAGCGTGACCGCGTCAACAACCCGCCCTTCAATCGGAAGTTGTGACCAACAATGGCCACCCTCAAACGGGAGGAGAAAAAACAAGCACCCTGAAAGCGGCAACAATACAAATAACACTAAACCACCTAACCGGACAAACCACTGTCGCCGCAGGGTGGGCATTCTTTTCTTAATTGGATACTTCATGGCTTCGCACCTGAGCATTGATCCCTGAACCACCCGCTAATCGCACACGAGGCGTCACCGCTAACACACTGGAAACCATTGGTGTAATACTGAGCGGTATGCAGCGCCCCACACGAATGAGCCATCTCCTGAAAGACGGTATTGGCACAACTACAAGGATCTAGGCTGGCTCCCTCGCAATACCAGTTTCTCGTGCCACCTAGGCTACAACCACCGGCGTTGCCGCAAAACCCGCAATCGCTTCCACTCTCACAGGTAATCCGCGTACGCGAAAAGGATGATCCACTGCACCCACAGCGTCCTTTCATGCACTTCCTAAATCCGATGGAGACGTTCGGGATGTCGCCGATCATCTGGCAAAGATCCACCAATTGATCGCTGCACGAGATGCGGTCGTTTTCGCAGGACTGACCCGTGCCGTCTGGGATGCTCGGACCGAGGCAAGTGACCGGCGGCGTGTAGGGTCTTGGGATGTCAAGAATGTAATTGATCAGAAGCTGTCCCACGTTCCCGATGAAGGAGATGATGGTCCCGAAAAAACTCGAATGTCCGGCCACGGCACCGCCGCTGGTGTCCAGGTTGAACATGTTCCCCACCGCCTCCTGAAACCCCGCCTCCGAGGCCGGGTCCGGCAGCGGACCGGTCGCGTCGGAATAGGTCCAGCCGCCCGTGTAAACCGTCGTGGCCCCCAAAGCCACCACATGGGTCATGACACCGTCAAGATGCAACGTATCACCCTCTTGCCACAGGTTCATCACCAGCGTCCATCCCTGAGTGACGCCGCCCACTAACGGATCCCCGTCGGTCACGTCAAACGTCATCGAGACGCTATCCGCCCCCGTCCCGCACGCCACGGAACTCGAACCCGAACGCACCGTAGCTGTGTCGCCGAAAACAAGCAGCGCAGAATCCCCGCCGGTGGCGCTGGGAACGGGCATGCCGATTTGCAAATTCGCGCCAAGACCCTCCGCCTCGACAAACGCGAGCAGCCCCTCCTGCATGTCGGCCAGCGCCGTCGCGATCGAGCCGTCGCAACAGGCACCACCTATCGGCGCAAAGAAGCAGGCACCGTAGCTACAGCTATCGGCCGTACACGGATCACCATCGTCGCACACAACGCCCTCGCACGAACCCGGCGGCGGCTCCCCGTCATCACAAGGCACGCAGAACACCAACCCGCCGGCGATCGCCACCAGATCGTTCGCCTTAACGCCGCTACCCGGTGCGACCGGAAACGACACGCTAACCGGTCCGGAACCGGCGAAAGCTGCTTGAGCGCCGGTGCAACTACCGGGAACGCAAGCAGCGGCCTGCATGAAGGACGCATCCGGGTGATGCGGTAGGTTGCTGTTGGGGTAGGCACGGGCGAGCCTCCCGATCGCCTGGCGCGTGGCCGGCACCCAGCGACCACCCCCAATCGCCCATCCAACCTTCGCCCATCCCGCATTTGCGACGAAGGCGCTGCGGTCATGGCGTCGGCGAACGGCGCGTGGGCCTGAAGCATCGCGTCAATAGCCACGTCGAACTGACTTTCCAGAGCAATCAACATCTGCGCGGCATCATTCGACTTCGTTAGAAAGTGCGTGAGAAGAAACAGTTGCTGTTGAGACTGGTCCCACCAAAGGGCGAACAAGGGCGCTTCACCGTTGAAGCTGGAATCGGCAGCATTGAGATCGACAACACCTGCGGGTTGCGCGAACGCCTCATACAATAAGAGCGTCCCCTGCGGGGCTATGATACGAACGCCCCCCCCCCCGCAATGGCCACATCGGCAGCGCGCACCTGCGTTGTCGATCCGGCCGAGATTGCGGCGAAAGCCGCGACCAGCGATACACATCCACGTCGTTTGGTCATACTCATCAAAGCAGCTCCTTCGTTGAAAGCAGACACGATTGGGTCGAAACCCAATACCTTGACACCCAGCACCGCCGCGAAACCAGCGACCTGACTCACGATAGACTCGAATTCGCGGCGACCCAACAAACACTTGTGCCCCCATGATACGCGCACGGCCTACTGTCTTGCAAGGATTATTTTCAAGAAAACATACGCGGCCGTGGGCCAGACAGAAACGGCGGATGGGTGGCATGGACAAACGCCGCAAGATCCGGCTTGCGGCGTTTGCCCGTGATGATCCAACAGGGGAAAACACGGGCAAGCGTCGCCTCGAAAGCCTTTTCTGAATTCGCAAGACCATGGCC
>JAJRSR010000132.1 GCA_024278695.1 Planctomycetota bacterium
ACCTCGTAGCCGAGCATCGAGACAAACTTCGCGAGCCCCTCGCCGGGTCGGTGTGTCGGGTCGTCGTGGATGCGCCGAAGGTACGGCGCGCCGGTCTCAAGCAGTAGCCGTGCCACGGCCTCGTTTGCCTCCACCATGAACATCTCGATGATCTTGTGCGTGAACGCGTCGTCTTCCGGCACCACGTCGATCACCGCGCCGTTTTTGTCGTGGACGAGTTCGCAGTTGGGCAGGTCCAACTCGATCATACCCTCGCGCCGTCGCCGCGCACGGATACGTTTGGCCAGCGTTTCCATGTCTTTTAGCAGCGTGACGACTTTCTCGCTCGTCTTGCCGGGTTTGCCGTCCAAGATGTCACCGGCTTGCTTGTAGGTGAATCGCTTGGCCGAACAGATGACGGTGTTGGCCAGCCGTTCCCGTTTGACTTTGCCGCGTCCGTCGAAAGTGATGAAGGCAGTCTTGGTGAGTCGAATCTCGTTTTCCTGGAGCGAGCAGACGCCGTTGGAAAGCATTTCCGGCAGCATCGGTAGTACGACGCGCGGCAGGTAGATGCTGTTGCAACGCAGCTTGGCCGTGTCATCCAACGGGAAGCCCTCACGCACAAAATGCGCCACGTCGGCGATGTGAACTCCAAGTTCCATCTCTGCGCCTTTGCCGCGCGTGAGCGATATCGCGTCGTCAAAGTCGCGGGCGTCATCCGGGTCAATCGTGACGATGGTGAGGTCACGCAGGTCCTCTCGATCGGAGGCGGCGCGTTCCGGGTCGAATGCGTCGATCACTTCTCGTGCGTCGTTGGTGGTCTTGTCGTCGAAGCCGACAGGAAGCTGGTACTGTTCGATAATGCTCTGTGTGTCCACGTCGGGCTCACCGTGCGGACCGAGTACCTTGGCGATCACACCGCGTGCATCGACGCCTGCGTCCGGGTATTGCGTGATCTCGACGACGACTTGGTCGCCGGCTTGAGCGCCCTTGGCACCGGGGTCGCCCACGAAGATCGGCAGGTGCAGCGTTTTGCCATCGGGAATGATAAACCACTTGCGAAGCCGCTGGTGGAGCACGCCGGCGAAGCGGTTACGCCCACGCCGGACGACTTCGACCACGCGTCCTTCAAGAATCATCTTGCCGTCACGTTTGCCGCGTTTCATAACGCGGGCGGACACGGTGTCTCCGGTGATCGCGTCGCCGTTTTTCCCGCGCGGGATGAAAAGATCACCGTGAGAGTTGGCATCGTCGGGGATGACGAAACCGAAGCCGCGCGGGTTGGCCCGGTACGTTCCCACGATGCGCCCGGCGGGCGGTGGGAGCGTGACGGCCTGCCTTGCACCCAGCACGATGCGCCCGGATCGGATTAGCGCCTTGCAGGCGTCGTGAAACGTGCCCATTTCGTTCTCGGCAATTCCCATCGTCAGGGCCAGCGCGTCGGGCTTCGTGGGGCGGTATTGGCGGGCTTTGACAAAACGCAGGATTCGTTGGGCGAGCAGCTCTGGGGCCATGGTGTACTCCGTCTCCACGGAATAAAGGGTCATGCGGTCATCATTGAGGCACAGCAAGACGGGTGACTTTACCGCGAATCAGGATCAGGGGCGAATCCACAGGTCGTTCGGGGGAGGCTACATTATTATTCGTCAACACACCGTTCCGTACGAGCAAGCCGATGCTTGCCCGCACCAACTGTCAACTGGTTTTGTCGTGTTAGCATTGGCTGCTATCGCGCAGATTTCGCGCCACCTGCGGCGCAGGCCTTGCCGGCTCTATCGCAATCGTGAAACGGTGTTCTCGATGCTTTCCGGGCCGATTTGGCGATGATTCCGAACAGAATGGATAATTAGGTAATCTGGTTCAAGAGATTTTTGCGCTAGCGCCGATACATGTCTTACTAAACATCCTAGTTTTCCTGTTTTGATGTTAAGTCACGGGGAAAGGGAGTTTGGGTTGTTGAATGTGAATGTTGTTCGGTTGGTGGGATGCCGACCAGATCGTTGTCACGGCGGACAGTTCCGGGATTGGGCAGGAGGCCCGTCCGATTTGATTCGGGCCCCATCACCCAGTCCGCCCCTGTTTCAGGGAGTTTATGGAATATGCCGTCGCATCCGTTGTTGGAATCGTATATGACGCCGCTGCTAGCGGGGGATCGGGTTGCCTGTCGCACGATGGTGTTGGACGAGGTGACGAAGTCCAAAAACGCCGAGAGTCTGTGTCGTGATCTGCTCTGGCTGGCGATGGAGCGTGTTGAGGCGTTGTATCGGGGCGACCGGATCAACGCCGCCATCGAGCACATGGCCACCCGTATCAACCGGACGGTGGCCGACCAACTCCAAGTCCATTTGCCGCAGGCGGTGCGAAACGGGAAAACCGTGGTCATCATGTGTGCGGATGGTGAGTCGGAAGAACTTGGCGCTCAGATGGTGGGTGATCTGTTTGAGTCGCGCGGTTGGGTGGTCTATTTCGTCGGTTCCGGCGTCCCTAGTGATGAGATTTACGGTTTGATCGGACAAGTTCGACCGGAACTGCTGCTCGTGTTTGGTACGAAGCCGCAGGGCGTGCCCGGGGTTCGTCATATGATCGACATGATTCGCGAAATCGGGGTAAACCCGACAATGAACATTATGGTTTCGGGCGGCGTCTACAACCGGGCCGACGGTCTTTGGAAAGAAGTTGATGCCGACCTCACAGCCAAAAATGCCACCGAGGCGATTGCGATCGCCGAGTCCGCAGCGCCGCGTACGCCGGTGATCCCAAAACCCGGCGCACCGAAGAAACGCCGCCGTCGCCGCCGCCCCGCGTTGGTTCCGGCTGGGGAATAACAGTCGTAAGCCCCCGGAACTGACGAACGCGGCACCAGTCTGACGTAGCGGATTCTGTAGCATCCCGTTGATCAGGTTTACCCTCGGAAACGCTGAAAACAGCACTGAAAACGCGGTTTTTTGGCGATTTTTCGAGATGTGCTACGCCTTGTGGAAAGCGCCACGTTTGAAATAAGGCTTGCGGAAGTTCTTGCTTCGCTATTCGGTCAAACTGCTTGCTGTTTGGGGTTTGGTTGATCGTGCTCCGACGTCGGTTTGTTGCTTCTAGTAAGGTGTGACAAGTTCTCGTCGAGCGTCGGTTGGCGCGATACAAAGAGACCGCGCAGCCGACCGGGTGTTTTTGTATTTGGCATGTAATTTCATTTTTTCCCTATAATTCAGGGAGAAAATGCTTGCATTGACTCGATGAGCACCTTAGATTTCCAATGGATGGTCACGGAGTGGCCCGAGGTTACACGCAGAAAGGAACAGAATATGGCGAAGAAGAAGGCCAAGAAGAAGGTCGCGAAGAAGAAGGCCGGGAAGAAGGGCGTCAAGGCTCGTACGAAGTCTGAAGTGTTCGGTTCGTTGGCGGATGCCAATGATCTGACGCGCAAGGACATCGCGGGGATCTTTGATGATCTCGGCGGGTTGATCAATAAGGATCTTGGTCGTAGCGGTCCGGGTTACTTCACGGTGCCTGGTCTGATGAAGATCAAGGTCGTGCGTAAGCCTGCGACCAAGGCGCGCAAGGGCATCAACCCGTTTACGGGTGAAGAGATGATGTTCAAGGCGAAGCCGGCGCGCAACGTCGTCAAGGTCTTGGCGCTTAAGGGTCTGAAAGAAATGGTCTAGCGTTTCGGCGCGGCATGGGCGATCGCTTGCGGTTGCGCTGTGCCAAGCCGTGGCATTTTTTGCCCACGGTGTTTTGTCGGCATCAGGTGGCTTGCCGCCTTCGGTGTCGATCGATAAACGCAGAAAAACAAGAGCGACCGCAGGTGGCAACGCCTGCGGTCGTTTCTTTAGTTGGAGTTAAGGCCGAAGCTTCCTGTCGTTACAGGCGTTGATCGAGAACCGTGGTGCCGCGCAAGGCTGAAACCCGCGACTCAGGGGGCTACTCGATGCCTTGGGTTGCGAGCCAGCGTTCGGCGTCGATCGCGGCTTTACAGCCCATGCCGGACGCGGTGATAGCTTGGCGGTAGACGCTGTCCACGCAGTCGCCCGCAGCGAAGACGCCCTCGACGCTTGTGGTCGAGCCCGCTTCGTCGGCAAGTTTGATATACTTCTTCGCGTCGAGTTCTAGCTGACCGCCGAGAAACTCAGTAGCCGGCGTGTGGCCAATGGCGACGAACAAACCGCCGAGCGCTTTTTCGGTTTCTTCGCCGGTGACGGTGTTCTTGAGTTTGACGCCGGTGATCATCTCATCACCCAGTACTTCGGTCACGGTGCTGTTCCACAATACTTCCAGTTTTTCATTGTTCAACGCGCGCTCGGCCATGATCTTTGATGCGCGGAGTTCATCGCGCCGGTGGATCATGTAAACCTTCGACGCGAACTTCGTGAGGTAGGTCGCTTCTTCGACGGCCGAGTCGCCGCCGCCAACGACGGCAAGCTCTTTATCACGAAACACGGGCAGCGCGCCATCACACACGGCACAAGCGCTCACGCCGCCGCCGTTCAACGCGAGGCGCTGCTCGTTTTCTTGCCCAAGCCAGTTCGCCTTCGCACCGGTGGCAATGATGACGGAATGGGCGAGCACTTCGTAGCCGCCATCGCCTTTGATGCGGAATGGGCGTTTGGAAAGATCGATCTCGGCGACGCTTTGGAAGGGCGTATATAAACCGTAACTCGCTTCCGTAGTGGGTCCATCGTCGCCCACGACGCGCGTTTTGAAATTCATGGCCTGTTGAAAGAACAGCTCCATCATTTTCTTGCCATCCACACCGTCAGGGAAACCGGGGTAGTTTTCCACCTCGGTGGTGAGCATGAGTTGCCCGCCGGGGACCAAGTCCTTGCTGACGGCGCGACCGGGGAAGACGAGCGGGCTCAGGTTGGCGCGGGCAGCGTAAATCGCTGCGGTCCATCCGGCTGGTCCAGAGCCTATGATCACTACTTTTTCGATGTTGTTGTCGGTTGTCATCGCGTTGTTTTCTTTCCGAGGTTCAGATGTTGTTGGTGAAGAAGTCTGTATCGACCGTCGTCGGCTATTCTGTGATCCGTACGTCCTACGAAATCAATCATGGCCAAGCAAGCGTTTGAGGGTGCTCGGTGATGACATCGCGCTTGCAGGTTGGGTTTGTCTGACAAGAACTCATCCCATCCGTCAGAGTCGGGCAGAGCCCGACCTACACGCTCGGTGTCGGTTGTTGTGGGCAAGCTTGCGCTTGTCCATGCCGACCGGCCGTTCCATCGACCGGGGTGGCTATCATATCCGCTTCCCGGTTGTGCGTCCAAACGAGAGTTTCCTTCGGGCGCGGTTGCGTACTTTGCCGCTGCTGTTTCGGGTCAGGCTTTGCCCGATGAGATATCTGGTCGGCGAACCAGCAGCGGCACCAGTACGCCGATGGCACCGACGAGGCTGGCCGTGACGCCGATGAACATGATAACGCCGAGCGAGCGAATGGCCGGGGTGCTGGTGAAGGCGAGTGTCCCGAAGGTGAGCATGGTGGTGAGGCTGGTCATGCCGACGGCGTGGCACCCTGCGCCTAGTTTTTCGATGAGTTTTTCCATCCCGATGGTTCCATCGTGGGTCTTGCGCGCAATCGTCACCAGGAAGATGCCGTCGTCCACGCCGATGCCGACCAGAAGCGGCAACGCGATCAGGTTCATCGTGTTGAGGCGCAGGTCGAACAGACGCATGCACGCGATCAGGATGGCGAAGCCGAAGAGGGCCGGCGTCATCGCTAGCAACGCCGCACGGGCACTCCGAAAGTAGGCGATCAGCCCAAGTAGGACCACGCTGCCCGCGACGCTGAGGAGTTTTTTAAGGTCGCGGCGGATCGTACGCTCGGTATCGTGGCCGATGACGGTGATTCCGGTGAGTGTGGCACCCGGGAGCCCGTCGAGCGCGCTGCGAACGGCGTGGATGGCCGTATCTCGCATCGCCCGATCACCCAGCGGCTCGGCCGTGATGACCGCGGTAATGGCCTCGGGCACCTCACGCGGTCCGGCATTCGCGGGGAGTACCGTTTCCGCCAGCGCCGGGTAGCGTAGCAGTTCGGCCATGTCCGGCGGATGGCTTGAAGCGACGAGCTGGCGAAGGAATGTTTTGTAGTCTTCGAACGCGTCCGGGTTGAAGGCGCTTTGTTCTAGGGCAGCCTCAAAGTCTTCGATCATCTGCTCAGCGTCGAACTGTGCAAGCCTCGCGTGGCGCGCGTCGGCATTGAGCGGGTTCGGTAGCAAGTCGGCCAAACCGTATGAGCCGACAATAGGCGTGAGGTCTGGGGCGATCGCATCGAGTCGCGTATCGACGTGGTGGGCGAGCACAGTCAGCGCCTCCGGCGTCTCGGCCTGTAGATGGATCAGCAGCGTATCCGGGGATGCTTGAAACAGCTTTGCGAGTCGGTGTTGCGTATCCAGCGGCTTGTTTGGACGTGGGTGCATGACGGTGAGGTCGTTTTCAAACGCCGACCAGTGTTGGGCGGGTACCACGGTCGTGCCGATTGCTGTCATGGCGATGACGACCGCCGCCGACAGGAAAGCCAGACGGTGGTTGACGACGTGGCGCAGTCGTGTGGCGGTGGTTGGTGCGTTTGGGCTGCGGGCAGGATGCAAACCGCGTTGTTTGCCGGCCGTGATGCTGAGGATGGCGGGTAGCACGAAAATCGTGGCAATTAGCGCCGCGACGAGTCCCATCGCACCGAGCAGGCCGAACTCCCGTAGCGCCCGGACGCTGGATTGTGCGATCGCAAGGAAGCCGACGACCGTAGTCGCGCAGGCCGCGATCAGCGCGGGGGCGACGTCGGTCAACGTGTCTCGGATCGCATCGTTGTGGGTCAAACCGTTGGCGCGATCGGATCGGTAGTGCGAGAGGCTGTGAATGGCGTAATCAATCCCCAGCCCGGCTAAGATCGCGCCGATGACGCCTGTGATCGGCGTGAAGCTCATCCCCAACGCGGAAAAAACCGCCAGCGCCGTGAGGATTCCCAGTGCAACCGGTAGCAACGCGGCCGGCAGCGTCCAGATGTCGCGGTAGACGGCCAGGTAGAGCACCTGTAGGAACAGTATGGACAGTACGATGCTCTTAATCATGTCGCCGCGAATCGAATGCTGTGCCGCGGCGGCGATGGCGTAGGCTCCGGTGAAGGCGAGATCGAGATCGGCGTCGTTGACTTCGTTGGACGCGTTTGTGATCGCGTTGGTGAAGGCGTCTGCGAAATCCAGATTGGACGAGGGTGTTGTGCCGCGCAGGCGGATGAGCAGGTGCCTGCGATCTTGGCTGAAGTACCCGTCATTTGCGGCGAAGGTATGTCCAGAGCCGCCGCCGGGACGCGGTAGTGCGCTGATTAGAAAATCACGCAGTGCCAGCGGGTCTCGGAGTGCGGCTTTGGCGATGGCACCGCCGGCTGCGCCCGGGGTCGATAGCGATTCCTCCGTGCGGTTGAGTTGATCGCTCATTTGTTGCGGGGTTAGTCGGTCGGCGAGCCCGCGTAGTGCGTCGTCGCTGACATAATAAAGCGCGTTGGCGATCACGACGGACTCTGCGAACGACCGCATGTCTTCGGCCGGGCGGTATTGTACCGTGCTGCATAGGCTCGAAAGCTTTGGCGTCGCCGCGATTTTCTCGCTGAGGCGTGCCGCGAAAGCCAGGAGTGCGTTTTCGCCGTCGCCGCCGGGGGTGTCGCTTGTGTTGTCGCCTGCGGGGGTGGATACGAGCACCAGGAGTTCTTCCATCCCTGCGAAGTGTTGAGAGATGCGTTTGAGTGCGATCGCGGCCGGTTCGTCATCCGCTAGCATCGCCTCGATCGAAGCCACGGGACGCAGCCTCGACACGCTGACCAGCGAAATCACGCTGACCACGCCGGCGACAAGCAACACCGTTCGGGCGCGCGTCGTCGTGAAACGTGCGATTCCCGCCCATACGCCGGTCGGTGCTGTTTGCGGTTCGCTCATGGTTGTCTGACGGCGCTGCGTGAGGGGACGAACGCTCGCGTGGGTAGGTCCGGGTTGATTTCGACGGTGGCGAAAATTATCTCAAACGATCCGCCCGTGCCGGTACCGACGATGTGCATGGGCCAGACGATTCCGCCGAAGGTGCGGTAGGTATCAAAGGTGATCGACTGATGCGCGGTTCCGGTATCGTCAAGATAATCACACCGCGTTGTGGTTAGGGTGTTTTTATCGACGGTGCAGGTGATGACGGATTCGCCGCTGCCGAGCGGACGGCTTCGGGAGAAGGTGTCGTTGGCGCCGTCGCTACCCTGCCAGTGGTCATGCGGAGAAAACCCGGGCAGGAGTGACGTTGCTTCAATCAGCCCGTCGCGCGTGAGGAGTTTCGCGGCACCGGTGCCGTGCTTGCCGCGCCCCTTGTTGAGTACGAACAGTCCGTCCGGCGTCAGGGTGATGTCGAAGACGGTTTGCGAGAGTTTTGAGGCGCGAAGCCGCAGGTATGATGGCGGCTGTGCGATCAGCACGCCGGACAGCTCCACATCCCCGCCACTTGCGCGTAGGAGTAGTTGGCATGTGGCGGAAAAGGTGCGTACGCCAGAATCACGCTGTTTCATGGTATGGATGGCCGAGTCCGTGCCGCGCCATGCGTGTTGCGGTAGCGCGTTGGCGCAGCCGGAGCAGGCAAGCAGTGCGAGCCATGTCGCGCCGAGCAGGGCATGACGGTGTGGGATCATGATGCGATTTGCCGACGCAGGATTTTCCCCGTGGGTGATTTGGGGAGTGATGGGGTGATGTCGATCACGCGTGGTACTTTGTGGGCGCTGAGCCGTGTTCTGGCGAACTGCCGTAGTGACTCAATCGTCGGTGGATGCTCGTGGTTTTTCGGAACGATGATCGCCCGCACGCGCGAGATCGTATCGGTGATGGGGGCCGCGACGACGACGCAATCCTGGACACCGCCGTGCTGCGCGAGGACGGCCTCCACCTCAAGCGGATTCACCTTGAGTGCGCCGACATCGATCAACAGTTTGATGCGTCCGGTGATCGTGAGCGCGCCGGTGGTATCCAACCGTGCCAAGTCACCGGTCAGGAAATAGCCGTCGATCACGGGCGAAACATCCTGCCCCACATAGCCGTGCAGCATCGACGGTGCGTGGATTGCGAGTTCTCCCTCGACGCCGGGGGGGAGCGGGCTGTCGAGGCGTTGGGTCTGTGGATCGACGATCGTCGCGACCACGCCCTGCATGGGAAGCCCAACGCTCATCGGGTCATGTCCCGGTGCGTGGGCGTCGTTGAAGGTTATCGACCCGACTTCGCTCGATCCGTAAAGCTGCCCCACGCGCAGTTGCAGTTGGCGTTGGCATGCCTCGAATACACCCATCGGAAGCAAAGAGCCGGCCGAGTAGGCGCAGCGGAGGTGCGGGAAGGTTGCCGAGCCATCACCCCAACGCGCGAGCATCTCGAAGATGGACGGCACGCCGGGGAGCACGGTGATCGCGCCGCTGGTTAGCTGATCGATCACCACGCGGGTATCGAATCCGCGACACAGGTGTACCGCGCATCCTGCATGGGTGGGCGCGAGTATGCCGTGCTCGACGCCGTAAGAGTGGCAGAGCGGGATCATGCCGAGCACGCGATCGGCAGGTGTCAGTCCGGTGGCACTCGCGACGTTGCGCGCGACCGCATCGAGCGAAGCACCGTCGCGCATGACGATTTTCGGATCACCCGTCGTGCCACTGCTGAGCAGCATCAGGCCGCTGCCTTGGCTTTCTTTCGGGGCGGTGAACGTGGCGCTGTCGCACGGGTCCACGGCGTCCGGCAGTTGGGGCATCGGGAGCTGCGGGATGCCAAGATCGTCTAGGGTTTCTTGTTTTTCTGGTGCTCCGACGATGGCGATAGCTCGTGATGCTTTAGCCGCGGCGCGTAACTCATGGTCGGAGACGCTGGGGTTGATGAGAAAACCCACTGTCCGAGCCCGAAGCGCCGCCAGGAACGCGGCCGTACATTCGATACGGTTGGGCAGGCAGACGATCACAACCCCGCCCGGCGGTACCGTTTTTTCGATCGTTGCCGTGAATGATGCGACCAAGGTGGCCAACTGCCCGAACGAAGCCGTTCGCTCGGGGCGACCCTCGCTGGCGACTTCGCGGATGGCCACGTCATCGGCGCGGGTTCGGGCGTGTTCGCAAAGTTGTGTCAATACGCCGAGTGTCATGATCGCTTTCGCGCCGTTTCGTTCCTGTGGGATGGTCGCGCTACCGCAGCACCGATGACCGGATTCTACGCCGACGCGCGTACCGGCTCAACCGTACGCAGGCTCACCGGCGTGGCATCCAGGAGCGAGTATCTTTCCCGGCGTGGGGTCAGCGTGAAATGGCGTTGAAGGCGAGCGAACATGTGTAAGAGCAGAATCCGCCAGGTGAGCGACCATCGTGGCTTCGGAAAGACATAGCCGCCGAGTACGGAGATCGTGGCCCGTTGAACTTCGAACGGACCCTTTCCGTGCAGAAACATTTCGCGGAAGTTGTGGTCGTAGAAGAGATTGACCAGCCGGACAAAGGGTGCGGCACTGTCATCGAGAAACCGAGCATAGTCACGGCGAACCCGAGCCGGGCTGCGCGGTGTGCGACCCGCGGGGGTCTTGGTGCCGTCTTGTCCCGCGAGCAATTCGACCGTGAGCTCTGCGACCTTCGTAGCGGTCTCCATGCCGAGCGCGATGCCGCTGGAGAAAATGGGGTCCAGGAAAAACGCGGCGTCGCCGACCTGGAAATAACCCGGTCCCGAAAAAGGGCGACAATAGTAGCTATAGTCGGCGATGGTGTGCGTCATGGTCGGTAGGGTTGCGTTGGTCACACGCTCGCGCACGAGCGGGCACCGTTCGATACCCCAAAACAACATGTCCGACGCGGGGCAATCAATCGTCTTCGCGATGTCTGCGTCCAGAACGAACCCGATGCTGGTGCGGCGTTCGTCGATGTTGATCATCCAGAACCAACCTTCGTCGCACATGGCCACGGTCGGGTGACCTTCAGCCCTGCCGGGGAGGCGCTCGACATTCTCGAAGTGACCAAAGTAGGCGACTTTTCGGTGGTTTTCCAGGGTGCGCCGTGTGCCAAGGTGCCGGCCTAGTAGCGTGGTTTGCCCGCTGGCGTCGAGCAGGAACCGACCGGATATCGTCTCGCCGCCGATATCGACGGCCACGTCACCCTCGCTGAGTCGGACAATTTTTTTGACTGTTGCGGGGACGCGTAGCGCGGCACCTTCTTCCACGGCGGCATCGAGCAGCATCTTGTCGAAAGGGGCACGTTCGATGTTAAACGCTGTTGGGCCTTCGTCGTGTAGCGCTTGGTCGAACGTGAAGTAGGTGGACGCCTTACCCGCCCCGAAGCCAAACTCCGCGCCGTATTTCGCAACTTGGGGGATTTGCGACAGCCGTTCACCCAGCCCAAGCTCTTGGATCAGGTCATAGCCTCGCGGCAGGAACGATTCTCCGACATGGAATCGGGGGAACTCGTTTTTTTCGATGATGATGACCCGTTTGCCTGCCCGCGCGAGGCAAAGCGCGGTGGTCGCGCCGGCCGGTCCACCGCCAATGATGATCGCGTCGTAGGTATCGGGTGTCTGGTTCATGGGAACTCCAAGTTTTTTCTAGAGTCGCCAGCGCTGGTCATCGGGTGATACGAGCCGTGCCTTCGATCTCGACCAGCAGTTCGCGGCGGCAAATATCGGTACGGACAATCTCAAAATGCGACGGCTCAAGGTGGTCCACATAGGGCCAAACGATATTGACGATCATCTCGGCGTGTTCCGGTTTCACAAAGAAGATGCGCATGGACTCGAAGCGACGCAGCTCGGTGGCTACATCAACTTTTGTTGGCATCGCTCCGCCGCGCACCCGCGATGCCTCTGCGATGAGGTGGGCCAAGTTGTTGAGGGTCTCGGTGCTCTGCGCTTCGACGTTCCCGATGTGCGCTGACGCTTCGCCGCAGACGCTCGCGGTTCCGCCAATGAAGAGATCGGGCGTGTCGGGCAGGCCCTCCGGTGCTAATGTGGCGCGAGCAAAGCAGGGCGGCATCGGGCCGAACTGCTGAGAATAGCGGTACGACTGAATTTGCAGTGGGTTTTCCACCGGTGTGCCAGCGTTCGCAGCCGCCAGAACCTGAATGATGAGGTCTTCGCCGTCATGTCCGACGCCGGTGGCCGTGGCGATGGCGGTTTCGAAGGTGCAGCCGCGCTCATAGCAGGAGTAATAAGCCGCGAACCGTCCGGCGTTAAAGACCATGTAGCGATCGACTGCGCCGCCCATGGCCGCGTGGATGTCCGGTATCCAGTTCCAAATGCGGATCGGGTGCCATGCGCGCTGGGCCGTCAGTTCGTGGATCGCGCTATACGCATCTGCTGTCCGCCGTTGAAGCATCAGAGCCGGGAGGGCAGCCGCTCCCGGTACAATCGCTGAGGCGAGCAGCAGATCGTTCGTTTCTGCGACGTTCAGCGTCACCGTACCGTTGCTTCGGGATACAATTCGTGCGGTCTGTTTAACGCGGCCGGCGAAGCGGTTTTGTAGCCACTTGGGCAGGCTTCGCGCCGTCGCGCGGACGGGGGCCGGGCCTGAAGAAGATTGACGCTGCACGGTTAGCATGGGTTGTTACGATAGCCGATTTCGCTGCGATGTGTAAGGCCAGACCGTGGAAGTGCCATCTTTCGAGAGCACGGGCCAGTGGCGTTCCAGAAGCCTTTTCTGGATCCGGGAGCTGTTGCCGTGACGCTTATCCGTGTCGCTCCGCCGATGACACGAAGGGTGGGTCGCGTACTATTGGTGCAGTCCGTCCCCCACCTTCGGGAGTACTCGAAGAATGGGGCACCCGCCGCTTTGGAGGGCTAGTTCCGGGCCTGTGAGAAGTGATGCCGGCAGGAGGCTGAGACTATTCCAGCGTTACGGCCGCTCCGCAGAAGCCGCCACGGAAGTCTCCGCACAGCACGCCGCCTCTACGGAAAGGCTGGTTCCTGCTCGGGACGCCGACACCGTTTTTGTTTTTGGGGAACCCAACGCCCGTGGTTGCTGGGAGGCTTCGGGCGGCGACCATCGCGGCGAGGGCGGCCAGCGGTCCGACCGCGTACAGTTCCGGGAGCCGTCCGTAGAGCGTTGTCATCTCCGTTAGCTGGGAGAATCTTCGGTGGGCCAGGCGTACGCCGAGGCCCCCGATTCGATCAATAGCCGCGTGGGTGCCGGAAAGAGCTATGCCGTCCAGCGGCCCTAGTTCTGTGACGGAATCACCTGCCAGTTTGGTCGCATCGCGCGGGGTGCAGCCGGCTGTAGAGCGACTGATGGTTTTTGTGAGGCGGCCTCGAATGGTAGCGCCGCGGCTTTCCGCACTGGCTCGGCTTTCCAGGATTAGCGTGACCGCACCGCTTCCGTCGATGAAAGCCGAGTCCTGGAGCATACCTTGGTAGACCCGGCTGACGATTTCCAAGTGGTCGTCCGTGGCGCAGACGATCGCGCGGGTCCAGACGCCCGCACGGATTCTCGCCGCCGCGAGCTGCAACGCTTCGAGCCCGGCCGTTCGCGTCCCGATGAGTGTTTGGCAGAACCCCTTCATGGAGAACGTGGTCGTAAGATGCGCGCTCGCGACGTTGGGCACGCCCTCGGCAAAGAGTATCGGGTTCGCCGCGTTGACGCCCTCGTCGATGATCTGGCGGTAGTATGTGTGGCAGAACGCCGCAGCGCCGTGCGTCGAACCGACGATGGCAGCGCATGTTTCACCGAAGCCCGGAATATCCGTAATGCCTGCGTTGGCGTAAGCGTCTGCGGTGGCCGCGAGGCAGAGCTTGGCGCAACCGCTCATGCGCCGTGTGCGGCGGGCGTTAAGAAGGTGTTCGTATTGCTCCGCTGGGATGGGGCCGCTGAGTTCGTGTATTGCGTGGGGCGCATCTGTCGTGACGAGTTTGGCTAGCGCGTTTGCGCCGATTGCGCCGGGCAACACGGCCCCCACGCCGGTGATGACGACATCATGTGGTGCGGCACTCGGCGCTTCTTTGGCTCTTGCCGCGACGGTGGTGTTGGCTTTTTTGGTCGTTGTGAGCTGCGGCGCAGCGACAATCATGCAGGCATTCGCCCCGCCAAACCCGAGCGAGGTGCTGAGTACATGTTGCAGCTTTCGATCGGTGGGTTCTTGTAGACCCTCGCGGAGCGCCTCGTATTCAAGATCGTTCTCGTTGAAATCCTTTGGTAGGGGAACGACGCCGTCGCGGATTGCTAACGCCGCGAGGATCAGATCGACGGTGCCGGCCGCCCCCAGCGAATGCCCCAGGTGACGCTTTAGCCCTACAACCGGCGTGTTTTTCAGGTGTTCTCCAAACACCTGCGACATAGCCCGGAACTCAGAAGCGTCGTTGTCAGGGGTGGCCGTGGCGTGGGCGATGAGCATGTCGATGTCCGAGGGCTTCAAGTCTGCTGTCGTGAGCGCCGCGCGCATGGCGGCCGCCGCACCGGCACCCTCGGGGTGGGGCTTGGACAGGTGGTGCGCGTCGCATGATTCACCGTAACCGGCGATCATCGCCAGCGGCGTCGCGCCGCGCTTGGCTGCGTCGCTCGCTCGTTCGAGCACGACGATCGCGTAGCCCTCGGCCACCTTCATGCCGTCCCGTGTTGTTGCGAACGGGCGTAGGCTGGTGGGGCTTACCAGCCGCATGGCGTTGAAGCCGGCGTAAGCGTATTCGCTGATGGGGTCGTAACCACCGGCGATGACGAGGTCGGTCTCGCCCGATTGCAGCAGCGTGTGTCCAAGCGACACGCTCGCAAGCCCGGAGGAACAAGCCGAGCATGTCGTGGTCGTGAATCCTAAGGGTGGCAAGTCTGCCGTGGCACCGCGAAGCGTAGCACCGGCGGGGAAATCTTTCAGTCGCTGTGGGTCGCCCGATCGTAGAAACGCGCCGCCGTTTCTCATGCCGTGCAATGTGGTACCGAGAAGAATCGCGCAGCGGCTTGGTTTGCATGGCAGGCTGACTTGTCCACCAGTGAACTCAATCCCGGCGTCGCTCATCGCTTCACAGATGGCACGACGGAGTAATCGAACTTCACGCGGCATTGATGTGGTTGTGGATTGTTCGTCTGGATCGACGACCTGTCCGCCGCCCTTGTCCGGGTCTAGCGGGGATTCGACGGCCGACAGGGGGCCGATGCCGCAGCGTCCCGCCTTAATGGCGTTCCAGGTGGTCTCGCGGTTGAGCCCGAGGCTGGAGACGAGCCCCGCGCCCGTAATCACGATGTCGTCGAAGTTTCTGGTCAAGATTTTCAGGTTTTGCAGGTACTCTATTCTTCGTCGTGGTCTTCGCACCACGCCCGCTCGTAGACGGCCCACTGATCCGGATGGGCTCGCACTTGCCGTTCGATCGCTTTCGCGATGAGCCGCATGGCCGGGTGTTCGGCGGTTACCGGTCCCGGCTCCCGCGGCACGTAGATCGGCTCGTCGATCATCACCCGGCAGCGTCCCACGCGGGTTCGAACGGAGAATAG